>NZ_FXWK01000002.1:900000-1177509 GCF_900177655.1 Devosia lucknowensis
TGCAGCACGGTCGGCTGCTGCTGGCGCCCGGGCTCAAGGCCTGGAGCCGCTTCACCTTCGTTCAGGGCATCATGGCCTATCTGGCTTCGCCGTTCTGGCTGCTGCTGCTGGTGGCCAGCATTGCTGGCGCCATGTTGCCGAACCTTCCCGCGCTGCTGCCCGGCTTCGAGCCATCGGCCATCCCCATGTGGGTGCTGGGCGCGGCCGTCGCGGCGATCCTCGTCGTGCCCAAGCTGATGATCCTGGTGCGTGGCCTGTTCGACGGGCAGAACCGGCGCTTTGGTGGCACGCCAACCGTGCTGCTTTCGGTTTTGGGTGAAATCGTGCTCTCGACGCTGCTGGCGCCGACCATGCTGCTGATGCAGAGCCGGTCGGTGGTGCAGGTGCTGCTGCGGCTCGATGGCGGCTGGCCCGCCACCCAGCGCGGACAGACGCTGGTGCCGCTCGGCGATGCCCTGCGCGCCAGCTGGTGGATGGTGGCGATCGCCGCTGTCGCCCTTGGCAGCATGCTGATCGCTGCGCCCCAGGCGGCGCTCTGGCTGGCACCGGCCACGCTTCCCGCAATGCTGGCGCCGCTGCTGATCTGGGCCACGTCGCGGCCGACCCGTCGGGCGCTGCCGCGCCTGTTCCGCAGCGACATGGAAGCGGCTCCGTCGCCTGTTATCGTGGAGCAGCGCCGGCTGCTGGCGGCCTGGACCCAACCGCGCACTGCAATCGAAGGTCGTGCCGCCCCGGCGGCCGTGACGAGGACATCGCCCCATGTCGTTGCCTGACGGCGCCCATCCATCTCAGGCCCATGCCGTCTGGCACCGGATCAGCGCGGCGCTGGTGCCGCAGGTTTCGCGCGATGTCAGCGGGGTGGCGGCGGCACGCGATCCCCGGCTCGACATGTTCCGCGGGCTGGCGCTGGTGATGATCTTCATCAACCACGTGCCGGGCACGATCTACGAAACGCTCACCAACCGCAATTTCGGCTTCTCGGACTCGGCGGAGGCCTTTGTCTTCATGTCGGGCATGGCGGCGGGCCTCGCCTATTCCGGCGCCTTTCGCAGCGGCACAATGTGGACGGCGCTGACCCGCGTCTGGGCGCGGGCGCGGCACCTTTACTTTGTCCATATCGCCATCACGATGATGTGCCTCGCGATCTTCGCGGCGGCGGCGCTGTGGTTCGAGATGCCCGCGGTTCTGCTCAAGAACAATGTCGAGCCGGTGCTGCGCTATCCGCTGCAGTCGCTGATCGGCATTCCGCTGTTGAGCCACCAGCTGGGCTATCTCAACATCCTGCCGCTCTACACGATGCTGCTGCTTGCCGCGCCGATCTTCATCATGATCGGGATCAGGCGACCCTGGCTGACGCTGGCGCTGTCGGTCGCGCTCTGGGCGCTGGCCGGGCAATTCCGCATCAACCTGCCCAATTTTCCCAATGCGGGCGGCTGGTTCTTCAATCCCTTTTCCTGGCAGATCCTGTTCGTCATCGGCCTCTTGTCGGGCATGGCGATGAAGCGGGGCGAGACCTTCATTCCATTCAACCGGACGTTGTATGGCGCGGCCGCGGCGTTCCTCGTCTTCGTGCTGTTCTGGGTGAAAATTCCGGAGCTCGGCGCTCTTGGCCGTAGTGGCCTGGGGCTCCTGGCCGATGCCGGCGCGCCCTTCTACATCACCTGGTTCGACAAGACGTTCCTGGCGCTGCCGCGGCTCCTGCATGCGCTGGCGTTGTTCTACGTGCTGGGACACATGCCGCTGATGATGCAGTTCGCGGCCTCACGCTATGCCGCGCCGCTGCGGGCCATGGGCCGGCAGGGCCTTGCGGTGTTTGCGACGGGCACGGTGCTCAGCATTTTCCTCCAGGTGGTCAAGACCCCGCGCCAGCCCGACCCGCTCTTTGACGGCATGATCCTGGGCGGCGGCATCCTGGCGCTCTTCGCGCTGGCCACCATGCTGAACTACACCGCGTCCCTGCGCGCCAAAACCGCCGCCGCCAAGGCCGCGCGCGCATAGGCGAGATCCTTCGGGAGGCGGCAGCCTGTCAGGGAGAGACGCCAGATCAGCTGCGCTTTCTCGCGGTGACCTCGATCTCGACCTTGATCTCTTCCACCGGGAAGCCGCAGATGATGGTCGTATTGGTCGGGCGAGGATCAGAGAAGGTTTCGCCCAGCACGGTCGACACCGTCATCACGTCCTTGCGGTCGGCGATATAGACGTTGAGGCGGACGATGTCGGCGAGCGTGGCGTCGGCCTGTTCGAGGGCACGAGCGATGGTGCGCAGCGACTGGCGGGTCTGCTCTTCGGGATCAGGCGAGATGGTTCCGTCTTCATTGTGACCGGCCGTGCCTGACACGAACACCCACTCGCCATCGACGAGGGCGCGGGAATAACCGGCGAGCTTTTCGAATTTCGAGCCGAAGGAAATGGCGCGGCGATCTGTCGACATGATGTGGTCCTCGAAAGTGTGCTTAATGATCAGATGATCACCGGGTCAGGGGAGGCGTGCGCAGATGCGCGCCGAACGGGCCGGGCTGCGGCAGATCAGGGTGTGCCGGTGGTCTCTTCTTCCGACGCCAGGATGTCGAGCAACAGGTCCTGCGAACCTTTGATGTCAGCCTCACAGGCGAGGCCCAGCGCGATCCAGTCGCGGCTCCGGATAGCCTCGATCATGGCTTCGTGCTGGTCGGTGAAGCCGGCGCGGTGTTCGGTCTTGAGCAGATCGCGCATGCGGTCGGAGAGGAAGCGCACGTAGGGTCCCGAGCGCAGCCAGAGGTTTTCGATCTGGCTGAGCAGTACGCGGCTGCCCGCGGCCTGATAGATGTGGAAGTGGAAAGCGCGGTTGGCCGCGGTCATCTCGGTATTGGTTCCGGCGCTGGCGCTGGCGCGATGGTGGGCGAGGATCTGCTCGAGCGTGACGATATCGGCCTCGGTGAGCCTGGGTCCGGCGATGCGGGCGGTGGCGCCCTCGACGATCATGCGCGCCAGCGTGATGTCGCGCAGTTCCGTCGCGGTGATGGCCGGAACATAGGCCGTGCCCGAGGCGGAAATGCTCAGGGCATTCTCCGATGCCAGGCGCCGCAGCGCCTCGCGCACCGGCATGTGGGAGGTATGGAACCGCTCGGACAGGGACGCGATGGTGAAGGCTTTTCGTGCTTCGAAGGCCCCCGACATCAAGGCGTCGCGCAACTGCTCATAGACAAGGTCGTGCACCGTCTTGCGGGACGAGACGGGCTTCAACTCGCCGGTCGAGAATTTGCTTTCGAGCAATCCAATACCCTTTCCCATCGGCCGGCATCCCTACTCTTTGCTAGTATGATCAACCGCCACCCACCGCAACTCGGAAATACCGCTAGCCAAGCTGCCGGACGAAGGCGGTCATGCGGTCCAGCGCCGTATCGATCTCGTCCAAGGACAATGATCCGAAACAAACGCGCAGGCGTCCTTCGCCGGCGGCGCCGTAGAAGCTGCCTGCCTCGGTGACCACGCCGGCTTCGTCCATCAGGCGCTCGGCCAGGGTCTGCGCCGGCAGACCGAGGGCGGAAATGTCGGGGAAGGCATAGATGGTACCCTGCGGCCAGGGGCAGGTGATGCCGGAAATCTGGTTGAGGCGGGTGACGACGCGGTCGCGCTTGGCGCGGTCGTCGGCAATGAGATCTGCGAGGATCGCGGGATCGCCGCTGAGCGCGGCAAGCGCGCCTTCCTGGATGAAGGTGTTGACGTGGGTCACGTCATTGGCGGTGATCTTGAGGATGGCGCCAACCGCCGCCGCGGGCGCCGCGAGGTAGCCGATACGCCAGCCGTCCATTGCATAGCTTTTGGTGAAGGCGAAGAGCGTGACCGTGCGCTCGGCCATGCCGGGCAGGGAGGCGATGGAGATGTGCCTGGCCTCGTCATAGACGATTTCCTCGTAGACCTCGTCCGAGACCACGATCAGGTCGTGGCGGATGGCGATGTCGGCCAGCGCCGTCAGTTCCTCGCGCGAATAGACGCGCCCGGTCGGATTGCACGGGTTGATCAGCACGATCATCTTGGTGCGCGGCGTGACGCTGGCCTCGATGCGGGCAGCGTCGATGGCGTAGTCATTGGCCGCGTCGAGCGGGACCGGCACCGGTACACCGCCGGCCAGTTCGATCTTGCCGATATGTTGCGGATAGTAGGGTTCGAGCAGGATGACTTCGTCGCCGTCGTCGATAAAGGCCATGAGGGCGGCATAGGAGCCGTGGGTCAGGCCATTGGTGACGACGACCTCGTCGGGCGAAACCTCCATGCCGTTCTGTCGCGCCAGCTTTTGCGCAATGGCCTCGCGCAGGGGCAATATGCCGGGCAGGTCCGAATAGTGCACCTTGCCATCCTCAATGGCGGCGATGGTGGCATCCTTGATGTGCTGGGGCGTGTCGGCGAACGGCTTGCCCAGCTCCATATGGATCAGGTCTTCGCGGCCGCTTGCGGCAGCGCGCGCATACATGCCGAAGGATTTTTTCGAAGTGCCGGTGATGCGGCGGGCGAGTTGCTTCATGTCACATATCCTGACGGCAGTCGTGGTCGTGCGGGCGTGCGATCATCGGGCGAACCTGTCCTTGAGACGGGCCTGGATGAGCGCAGCCGAGGCGACGATGGGCGTAAAACGATGGAAGGGCAGCGGGCGCAGTGGCCGCAGCGGAATGGGCAGCTGGTCGGGGTCTTCGCCCTGGGCAGCGCGGGCCAGGACGCGGCCCAGCTGGGCGGTCATGGCGATGCCGCGGCCATTGCAGCCGATACCACCGAACCAGCCGTCATCCATCTGGTAGAGCCGCGGCAGGAAATCGGGCGTCATGGCGGCGACGCCGGTCCATACCACTTCGGGCGTGACGGCCTGTGGCAGGCCGAGTTCGCTACTGAGCCGTTCGGCGACGGTGCGGCCAAGACGGTCAAAAGCGCCGAACGGGATGGCCGCCATACCGCCGCTGATCAGGCGATTGTCGCGGTCGAGCCGATAGGTAAAGAGGTTTTGCCTCGTATCGCCGACGGGCCGGCCTTCGGGCGCGATGCGTCGGACTGTGTCGGCATCCGCCGGCGAGGTCGCGATCTGATAGACACGCAGGGGCACGGTCGAGCGGCCCATGCGCGCGGCGATGCCCATTGTAAATGCATTGGTACACTGAAGCACTTTTTTGGCGATCAGCGTCGCGCCTGAGCGCGTGGTGAGGCGCCAGCCGCTGCCATCGCGGGTGACCTTGTCGACGCTTTGCCCCTCGTGAACGGTGCCGCCGCGACGGCGGACGGACTGGACGAGGCCCCGCAGATAATCGAGCGGGTGGATGGTGCCGCCTTCCGCGTCGAGCAGCGCGCCGGAATAGATGTCCATGCCCGTCTGCTGACGGGTCTCGTCGGCATCAAGAAAGGTGACGGGGCGGCCCAGGTCCCGCCAGAGGGCAGCGCGGGCCCGGAGCATTTCGGCGCTCGCAGCACCGAAAGCCGGGTTGAGCCAGCCGACCTGTCGAGCGTCACAGTCGATACCGTCTTCCGCGATGGTGCGGAAAACCGCGTTGGCGCCGTCTCCCACGAGCCGCAGCAGCGCGTTGCCGCCCTGCTCGCCCAGCTTGGCCCGTACCGCATTGGGGTCGGCCTTGGCGAAATTGGGAACCACGAAACCGGCATTCATGCCGCTGGCGCCGGCGCCGATTTGGCCCGCCTCGAGGACCGCAACCGAGCGTCCGGCAATAAGCAGTTCGCGCGCCGCGGTAAGGCCGGTGAAGCCGCCGCCGATCACGGCGACGTCGACGGATTGCGGCGGCGTCCCATCGGTTTCCGCCGGCAGGCGTGCGGTGCGCGTCCAGAGCGTATCCTTGGCAGGGCTGGGCATGGTCAGGTCCGGATCCGCGGATCGAGCAGGATGTAGAGAAAATCCACGATCAGGTTGGCGATGACGATGAAGAAGCCGGCCAGCATGACCACGCCGATGATCACCGGCCGGTCCTGGGTCTGCACCGATTGCACGGCCAGCGAGCCGATGCCCTGGAGGCCGAAGACCTGCTCGGTGACCAGCGCTCCGCCCAGCAGTGCGGCGATATCGGCGCCGAGTTGGGTGGTGAGCGGCGAGAAGATCGAGCGCACGCCGTGCTTGTAGACGACCTTGCGCTCGGAGAGGCCCTTGGCGCGCGCCGTGCGGATATAGTCCTCGCCCAGAACCTCGAGCAGCTGGCCGCGCGTCAGTCGGGCATAGATGGCAGCCGAGGTAAAGGCCAGCGTGAACCAGGGCAGCATCAGGTGCCAGGCCCAGAGACCGGGATTGGGGAGAAACGGCTTGAATCCGCCCGGTGGAAACAGCGTGAAGCCGGCCTGACGCGGCACGAAATAGAGAAAATAGAGGGCTGCCATTCCGAGCACGAATGAGGGGAAGCTCACTCCGATCAGGACGAAACCCTGGCCCAGGCGGTCCAGAAGGCTGCCCGGCCGTCGCGCGGACATGATGCCGATGGGAATGCCCATGAGCAGCCAGAGGATGACGGCGCCGACGCAGAGCGAAACGGTCGCCGGCATGCGATTGCTGATGAGGTCGAGCACAGGCTGCTGGTTGCGATAGGAATAGCCCAGATCGCCACTGAGGCTGCGGCCTACAAAACTGAGATATTGCTCGAAGATCGGGCGATCGAGGCCCAGGTTTTCGCGCACCTGCGCCACCTGGGCTTCTGTCGCGCGCTCGCCGGCGACGACACGGGCCGGATCTCCGGGGGCGACGAAGAACAGCGTGAAGACAAAGCCGCTCAGCATCACGAGGACAAGTGCGGCAAAGCCGATGCGGCTGGCGATGAAACGGATCATGGCGCGCTCCTCACGGACGTCTTTTTCTTCTTGAGCGCTTTGTGACGCATGCTGGCGGGATCGAGCGCGTCGCGCAGGGCGTCACCCAGGATATTGAAGGACAGGGTGGTGAACAGCAGCGCCAGGCCGGGGAAAAGCACCAGCCACCAGGCGAACATGTAGATGGAATTGTTGGCGGCCTCCGCCAGCATGCCGCCCCAGCTGGGCGCCGGTGGCACGATGCCCAGGCCGAGGAAGGACAAGGTTGCCTCGAAGATGATCGAGGTGGGCACCATCATGGTCGTATAGATGATGATCGGCGCCCCCAGATTGGGCAGGATGTCGGTGACCATGATCGACAGGTGCCCGGCGCCCATCGAGCGCGAGGCGGTGACGAATTCGCGTTCCCTGAGCGAAAGCACCTGGCCACGGATGACGCGACCCATGGTGGTCCAGGAAAAAAACACAATGACGGTGAGGCTGAGTGGCAGGCTGGGGCCGAACACGGCCACCAGCGAGAGCATGCAGAGCAGCACAGGGATGCTCATGACAAGATCCATCAGCCGGCCAAGGACCACATCGATCCAGCCGCCGAAATAACCGGCGACGAGGCCGACGGTGACGCCGATCATCGCGGCCAGCAGCGAGGCGACAAGGCCGATGGCCAGGGAAATGCGGGCCCCGTGGGCCAGGCGAACAAGGACGTCGCGCCCCAGCTGATCGGTACCGAAGAGAAATTCGCCGCCGGGCGGCACGGGCAGGCCGGTGGGGGTGAGGCCGATATCGAGGAACTGCGCGGTGGGGCCGTGGCCGGTCAATGCCGCGATGCCGTCGGCGCCGATTGCCGCGGCCACCAAGGCGATGATGAACAGCATGGCCAAGAGGCCGGCGCGGTCGGCGAGGAGGCGGCGCAGGGTGAGCTCGAGCGAGCCGCGCTGCTTGATTTCGGCGCTCATGGCGTGGCTCCCGACGACAGCGGATCGGCAAGGCCGCCGCTCTTGCGATAGTGCGGATCGGCCGCCGCCAGCAATTCGCGCGTATAGGGATGCTGGGGGTGATGGTAGAGCGTCTCGGTCTCGCCGCGCTCGACCACCTGGCCCGCCTTCATGACGAGGATTTCGGAGCTGACATGACGGACGACCGCCAGATCGTGGGAGATGAACAGGTATGACAGTCCCAGTTCGCGCTGCAGCCTGGCGATGAGATTGAGAATCTGCGCCTGGATGGAGACGTCGAGGGCGGAGACCGGCTCGTCGAAAATGATGATCGAGGGATTGAGCGCCAGGGCGCGGGCAATGCCGATGCGCTGGCGCTGGCCGCCGGAGAATTCGGAGGGGAAACGATTGTAGTGCTCGGGGTTGAGCCCGACGATCTCCATCAACTCGCGCACCTTGTTCTTGCGGGCGGCGCCGTGGGCGACCTTCTGGATGCGGAAGGGGCCGCCGATGATCGAACCAACGCGGCGGCGAGGATTGAGCGAGCCGAACGGGTCCTGGAAGACCATCTGCACACGCTTGCGCATCTCGATCCAGTCGCGCCGGTCGAGGCCGAGAACGCTCTGGCCTTCGATGGTCACGTCGCCCGACGTGGGCGGCAGCAGGCCAGCGATGATGCGCGCCAGGGTCGACTTGCCACAGCCGCTTTCACCGACGATGCCGAGCGTCCTGCCGCGCGGCAGTTCAAGGCTGACACCCTTGAGCACTTCGAGATTGATGTTCTTTCCAAACAGCGAACGGCCGCCATAGGTGAGCCGGACGTCGGACACCTTGACGACGATATCGGAGTCCTGCGCCAGGGCGGGCGCCTGATCGGGAGCGGCGGGAAGGGCGGCGGGGGTGTCCGACGCCTTGGCTTCGAGCCAGCAAAGCGAGCGCGTGCCATCGGCGAAACTGCGCAGCGGCGGGCGCTCCTTGCGGCAGATATCCATGGCGGCGGCGCAGCGTGGCGCGAAGGCGCAGGCCTTCTGCTCGAGAAGGAGGCTCGGGGGCTGGCCGGGAATGGAGGGCAGGGCGCCGCGCGTCTCGTGGCTGGGCGACGAGCGCAGGAGGCCCAATGTGTAGGGGTGCGCCGGCGCGGTCAGCACTGCGTCGCCCGGGCCGCTCTCCATACGATTGCCGGCATACATGACCATGGCATGATCGGCGATGGACGAGAGCAATTCGAGATCGTGCGTCACCATGATGATGGCCGTGCCCAGTTCGCGCCGCATCTCGTTGAGGAGCGCGATGATCTGGGCCTGCACGGTGACGTCGAGGGCCGTGGTCGGCTCGTCGGCAATCAGCAAAGCCGGGCGCAAGACAATGGCCATGGCGATCATGACGCGCTGGCGCATGCCGCCGGAAAACTGATGCGGATAATCGTGGACGCGCTTGTCGGGATCGTGGATGCCGACGCGGCCCAGAATGTCGACGGCTTCGCGCAGCGCTTCGGCCTCGCTCACCTGGCGATGGGTGCGGATGGCTTCGACGATCTGCGCGCCGACAGTGTAGAAGGGATGCAGGCTCGAAAGCGGATCCTGCGAAATCATGGCAATCCGGTTGCCGCGCAGCCGCTGCATGTCCCTGGCCGGGAGATCGAGCAGGTTCTTTCCCTCGAAGATTATTTCGCCCGAAATGACGGCGCCGGGCAACAGGCCCATGATGGCCTGGGACAAGACGCTCTTGCCCGAGCCGGATTCTCCGGCAATGCCGAACAGCTCCTCGGCTGCCACGTCGAAGGACACGTCCCGGGCGGCGTGGACATGCCCATCGCCGGTCGGAATGTCGATGGTGAGGTGACGAACGGAAAGAACGGTCATGAACGGAGAGGTCGCCCGGGCCTGAAGTGGGGAGGCCGGTTGCGCCGGCCTCCTGGGATTGGTGTCGCGATCAGCGGCTCAGCCAGACATTGGTCCAGTCGCCATTGCCGCCAGCGGCATAGGGCAGGAAGTTCTGCACTGCGGCACCGTGATAGAGAACGGTGGTCTGCGAGATCAGCGGCACGGTGGGCGGGTTGGCCATGACGATTTCATCGACCTGGTTCCAGAGCTTGGCTGCTTCCTCGAGATCGGACGTTGCCAGTGCCTTGGCGGCGATCTCGTTGGCCTCTTCGTTGTTGTAGTCGGAGAAGTTGAAGGTGCCGTGGGTGCCGTCATAGGTATATTGCGGCTGGAAGATCGAGCGCGCTGCGCCACCCGGCCAATCCGGCGACCAGCCCGATGGGACGAGATCCCACACGCCGTTGAGCGCGTTGTCGAAATTGGTGATGAGGCGCGGGTAGAAATCCGAAGCCGGGGTCGGCACCAGTTCGACCTTGAACCCGGCGGCTTCAAGGCTCGCCTGCAGCACCTGGGCCTCCGCCGCGCCATTGCCGGCATTGCGGAACGGCATCTTCAACGACAGGCCATCGGGATAGCCGGCTTGTGCCAGAAGCTCCTTTGCCTTGGCCGGGTCGCCTTCATTGTTGTTGGTCGGATAGGGCGCGAAATCGTGGTGGCCCAGAATGCCCAGCGGGAAGATGCCGTTGAGCGGCGTCGCAAATTCGGGCCCGCCCAGCTGCTGGACGATGGCGGCCTTGTTGACGGCATAGTTCAGCGCCTGGCGCACCAGCGGATCGCGCAGCGCCCCATCATTGTTTTCCGAAACGGTGTTGATCCAGATCATGCGCGAGCTGCCTTCGGCCAGCGTCGAGATTTTCTCGTCGCCCTGCATGGTCAGCATCTGCACCGTCACCGGCGGCACGTTGATGTCGTAGAGCATGTCGCCGTCGCCCGACTGCAGCTGCTGCATGGCGGCATCGGGCTGAACGCCGGCAACAACCTCGATGGTGTCGACATAGGCCTTGCGCAGCGGATCGCTCTCGGCCTGCCAGGCCGGGTTGCGCACCAGGGTCACCTGCGTATCGGGCGTGTAGGAGTCGATGGTGTAGGGGCCGCTCGAAATGAAGTTCTCGCGATATTCCGGGCTGTCGGGAAGGTAGTCGAGCACTTCCACCGGCGCCGGCGTCGTGACCGGCAGGGTGAGGAGATAGATGAAGTCGTTGGCCGCATATTTGAGGCGGAAGACAACCGTGTCGTCCGAGGGCGTTTCGATGCCTTCGACGTCCCCGGCCTCAATATAGGCCTTCATGGCCTCGACGGTCGGCTCGACGTCGGCAAAGCCGGCACAGAACTCGGCATAGCCAACGATCAGGTCTTCGAAATAGGACACGGCCGGATTGGGCAGCGAGGGATTGCAGATGCGCATGAAGCCGCGCTCGATGTCGGCCGCCACGATCTGGCGCGCTCCATCAGGCGCATCCCAATTGGCGCCCTGACGCAGCTTGAACGTGTAGGTCAGGCCCTCATCGGTGGGCACGGGAACGCTGTCGGCAAGGTCGGCCTGCGGCGCGATCTGCTCGTCGGCGTCGTTGGAGGCCGCGAAGTTGATCAGCTGGCGGGTGACGGCGCGGAAGAAGCTGCCGGTGTCCGCCGTGGCCGGCGGCACGGTGTCGAAGCGGTCGATTTCGGCGGTGCCCAGCACGCGCAGCGTACCGCCGGTCTGGGCATCCTGCGCCAGTACGCCCGTCGATCCCAACAAGGCGAGCGTCAGGCCCGCCAGAGCCATCCTGGCAGATGTGCGATGTGTCATTTGTTCCCTTTCTGCCCTTGCGGCAGTTCCCTTCAGCCCCGTGATCGCAGTTAAGCATCCCCTCAGGCGCCGGCGACCAGTGTCTGAGCATTTGATCAAACGCATGCATAGTAGGGGCCCGGTTGTGGCGATGTCAACGCGGGGCATCCCGCAAAAGCGCGTGCAACAGTCGCTTCGGCAGTTTTGTGATTTTTTGATCAAACGACTTTACAGCTGCCGGTGATGCCGACACATTAGCGCCGCACATCGGCCGGTCGCGGCCCGACATCCCGTGCGCGCCGGAGGATTTTTTATATGGCTGCCATTGCTTTAACCAACGCTACCGTGTTCGATGGACGCCGTGACGAAGCCATTCCGGGCATGAACGTGCTCGTCGTCGATGGCCGGATCGAGGCCGTCACCGATCAATCCATCTCCGGCAAGGGCGTCACCGAATACGATGTCGGCGGCCGCACGCTGATGCCGGGCCTGATCGACGCACATGCCCATGTCTTTGCCATCAACCTCGTCGCCGAGCACGACCGCAACATCCCGCTCACCGAGATGACGGCGCGCGCCGTGCCGCGCATCCGCAAGATGCTCGATCGCGGCTTTACCAGCGTCCGCGATGTGGCCGGCGGCGATGTCGGCATCCGCAATGCCATCGCCGGGGGCTTTATTCCAGGGCCACGTCTTTTCGTCGGCGGGCCCGCGCTCAGCCAGATCGGCGGCCACGGCGATCACCGCAGCACAACCGACGAAAGCCTCGATATCGACCTCAATTCGAGCGCCTTCTACTTCACCTGCCGCATCGTCGAGGGTGTCGACAATCTGCGCAGCGTCGTCCGCAACGAATTGCGCAAGGGCGCCGACCACATCAAGGTACTGGCCTCGGGCGGCGTCGGTTCGCCCACGGACGCCATCGACGTGCCCCAGTATAGCGAAGAGGAAATCCGCACCGTGGTGCGGGAAGCCTCGGTGCGCGGCAAATATGTGTGTGCGCACGCCTATGAAAGTGCAGCGATCGCCCATTCCATCCGCGCCGGCGTCCGCACCATCGAGCACGCCAACCTGATCAACAGCGAAACCGCCAGCATGGTCGCCGCTGCCAATGCCTTCGTCGTGCCGACGCTCGTTGCCTACGAAGTGACTGCACAGCACGGCGAGCGCCTTGGCCTTTCCCCCTATGTCATGCAGAAGCTCAACATGGTCAACGATGCCGGCATCGTCATGCTCGGCCTTTGCGAGGACGCAGGCGTCAAACTCGGCTTCGGCACCGACCTGATGGGCGACATGGAATTTGCCCAGCTGCAGGAATTCACCATCCGCGCCCGCGTGCAGCGTCCGGTGGACGTGCTGAAGTCGGCGACGTCGGTCAATGCGGAAATCGTTCAGCGCCCCGATCTGGGCGTCATCGCGCCCGGTGCCACAGCCGACATCATCGTTGTCGACGGCGATCCGCTCAAGGACATCGCCATCCTCACCGAACCCGAGAAAAACCTGCGCCTGATCATGAAGGAAGGCCAGATCTACAAGACCGATCTCGGCGCCAAGTCCGCCTGAGCCCTTCCTTTCCAGCGCGAGTGCCGCCCATGACTTCTCAAGACCCGCTGACCTTCGATACGCTCTACAGCGAACCGAGCATCATCGGCACCCTGCCGATCGCGCCGGCCTGGTCGGCCGACAGCGAGCGGCTGGCCTTCCTGTGGAACGACGAGGGACACACCTTCAAGGACATCTGGGTCTGGGACAAGGACAGCCAGACGCGCCGGCGCGTCACCCATCTGGGCGCCGGCCGGACCAGCGGCGAGCCCTCCGGGATCTCGGAGCTTGCCTGGGTGAATGCCGACCAGCTGGCCTTTGTCTTGGCGGGCCAGCTTTATCGCACGGACCTGAGCGGCACGATCCAGCCGCTCGCCATCGGAAGCTCCGGCATCACCGCGCTGGCCGCGTCGCCGGATGGCAAGGTGCTGGCGTTTCGCTCGGGCAACAGCCTCGTGGTCGTCGCGGCCGATGGTGCAGGCCAGCCCAGAACGATTCTGAGCGGCTCCACCTTCGTCGGCGTCGAGTCCTTCCAGTGGACGGCAGATGGCCGCCTCGTGCTGGTCGAGGCGGACGACACCAATACCCGCAAGATCGAAATTCCCTACGACGCTCAGGGCGAAGCGCGAAAGGACCGGTTCGTACGGGCCTTCCCCGGCGATCTCCTGACGCGCCGCCGCGTCGGCCTCGTGAGTGCCGCTGGCGGCGATGTCACCTGGTTTGACCGCTTGGACGCGGAGGATGCCATCTGGGGCTATGGAGTCTCGCCAGATGGCAAATCGGTGTTCGTCAGCAGCAGCGATCTTTCGATCAAGAACTACACGATCTTCACCTTCGACGCCGAAACCGGCGCCCGGACGACATTTTATGCTGCCCACGATCCCATAAAGATCCGACCGGACTGGCAGGTCGCCTTCGCGCCGGACGGCGATGGGCTTATCGTCCTCAGCGATCCCGATGGGTTCAACCACCTCCATCGCCTGCGACGGGCCGGTGGCGCGCTCGAGCCGATTACGGCCGGTCGCTGGGAGATCGCCGAGTTCTTCCTCGATCCCAAAGGCACGGTTCACTTCATTTCCAACGAGGCGCACCCGGCAGAACGCCACCTCTATTCGGTCCGGATGACGGGTGGTGACGTGACGCGTATCACCGGTCCGGCCGGCATCCATGTGCCCACCCTGGCTCCGGATTTTTCCGTCTTCGCCGATCTCTTCAGCGACGACATGACCCCGCCCGAACTTTTCGTGCAGTCGCTCGGCACGACCGACACGCCCCATCAAGTGACCCAGTCGCCCTTGCCCGCTTTTGCCGGGCGCAGATGGGCGAGCGTGCGCTACGTCCCCTTCAAAAGTCACGTCGATGGCGCAGAGCTCATGGCCCGCGTCATGCTGCCTCACGGCTTCGAGCCCAACGGCACCCATCCGATGGTCGTGGGCTCCGTTTATTCCGATGGCTTGCTCAACCAGTGGGGTGGCCGCGCGGCTCATCCAAGCTGGGGCATAGACCAATATCTGGCGTCTCGCGGCTTCGTCGTCGTCAGTCCCGAAATCCGCGGCAGCTTCGGTCGCGGCAAGGACTGGAACCGCGCCATGCTCAACAGCTATGGCACGCAGGATATCGAGGACATCGCCGATTGCGTCACGACGCTTTGCGAGCTCGGCTATGCGGACGCCAAGCGCGTCGGCATCTGGGGTTCGAGCTATGGCGGCCTCATGACGCTGATGTCGCTGTTCAAGAAGCCCGGCTTTTATGCCGCGGGCTTTGCCGGGGCACCGGCCACCAATGTCTGGCATGCCTATCCCGAGCAGGGCTGGATCATGGGCCTGACCGAAGGGGAGGACTACATCGAACGCTATCGGGCCCAGTCGGCCCTGTTCCATACTGCCGGCCTCGAAGATGCCCTGACCATCCTGCATGGTACCAAGGACGAAGTGGTTCTCTACGCCGACACGATGGCCCTCGTTGAAAAGCTCATCCGTCAGGGCAAGACGTTCGAGCTGGTCTCACTGCCCGGCACCGGCCACGCTTGGGCGAAACAAGACCGCACCCTCACCCGCTTCGCCTACGGCAAACTGGCGGCCTTCTTCGAGAGACACCTGAAGTCGTAGGCGGGAGCACACTGCCGGATAGCTGCTTTTGATGGTGATGCCGATTTCGAGCACAAACCTCGAAATCGGCGTGGCACCATGCGCCCGCTACTGCGTCGCCTGCCGTGTCCAAACCAGCATTTCGCCGGGCTCCCGATTGTCCCACAGATGATAGGGCACCAGCCGGACCGTAGTGGTTTGGGTGTTAGCGGCCTTTTCAGCGTAGAGGTCTGCCCCCCAGGTCTCGGCATTTTCGCGCAGTGCCGGCAGATCGATGGCGATGGCACCGCGCAGATCGGGGATAGCGGCGGTTTCCGCCCGGCCGAGGCCGCGCTGGAGCAGGATGGAGTTGAGGCCGGTGCCATTGTCGGTGGCTTCGAGGCAATAGACCAGCGGGCCGCGCATCACGGCGACGCGGCCGGCATCCTGACGGACGCGGGGATTAGCGCGCAGGACGCGCGGCTCGAGCGGAAGGTCGAGGGCAAGGCGATCGCCCTTCTGCCAGGTGCGGTCGAGCCGAGCATAGCCATCAGCATCGACTGCGAGGTCGACGTGCTGGCCGTTGACGGCGAGTTTTGCGCCGCGGGCCCAGCCGGGAATGCGGAGGGACACGGCGAAGCGGGCCGCGGTTTCTGGCTCGATGGCGATGTCGATGGCGCCTGACCAGGGGTAGTCGGTATTCTGGGTCAGGGTGAACCTGGCGCCGTTGGCGAGGACAACGCGAGCCTCGCTCTGCGCGTAGAGGTGAATGGCGATTTCGTCATCGGCGACGGCGTAGATGTAGGAGCCGAGGGAGGTCACCAACCGCGCGATATTGGGCGGGCAGCAGGGACAGGCATGCCAGGTCCAGCGGTGGTGCTTGCCGGTGGATTCGAGGGGATTGTCGTAGAAGAAGGTTTTGCCATCGGTCGAGAGGCCGGTGATGGCGCCGTTGTAGAGCGCCTGCTCCATGGTATCGGCATAGACGCGCTTGGGGCCGCGACCGAGCATGCGCGAAGCCCAGAAGACGAGGCCCACAGAGGCGCAGGTCTCGGCATAGGCGGTGTCATTGGGCAGGTCGTAATAGTCGGTGAAGCCTTCGTTGGATTCAGCCGGGCCGATGCCGCCGGTAATATACATCTGCTTCTGCGTAAGGTCGGCCCAGAGCGTTTCGAGCGCGGCGGTCAGGCTGTCGTCATTGTATTCGGTCGCAAGGTCGGCCATGGCCGAATAGAGATACATGGCGCGCACGGCATGGCCGACCACCTTGGTCTGTTCGCGCACCGGAAGATGGGACTGGTTGTATTCGAGCGTGTTCTTCTGGACGCCCTTGGGATCGCGATTGTGGGCGACCGCTTCCTCGATGAAGAAGTTGGGCGCTTGGCCGCGCTCGTCGACGAAGAATTTCGCCAGGTCCATATAGGCCTGGTTGCCGGTAACGCGGGCGAGCCGGACCAGGGCCAGCTCGATTTCCTCGTGGCCGCAATAGCCGGGCACCTGGCCCGGGCCCTTGCCGAATTTTCTGACGCAGTAATCGGCCATGCGGCACATGACGTCGAGAAACTTGCGCTTGCCGGTGGCCTGGTAATAGGCAACCGCGCCTTCGATCATGTGGCCGGCGCAGTAGAGCTCGTGGAAATCCCTGAGATTGGTCCACTTCCATTCGGGCTTGATGCGCTGAAAGAAGGAATTGAGGTAGCCGTCCTCGTCCTGCAGCTTCTCGTACATGTCGATGATGGCATCGGCCCGGGCTTCAAGCTCCGGGTTGGGCTTGCGATAGAGCGAATAGGCGATGGTCTCGATCGATTTGCCGAGGTCGCTGTCCCAGAACATCTGCGGCGTGCCGAGCCAGTGGATGATGGGAATGACGATGCCCGGGCTCGGCACATCGGGGTTAACCTGTTCGAGCATGCGCGCTTCCACGCAGCGATCGAGCAGGATGGCGGCGGTATGGTCGCAGACGGCGTCCTGCCAGTCGCCCCAATAGCCGCCAACGGTGACGGAGGGGACGGGCAGGGGACGGAACTGACGTGTGCTCAAAGGGGTCATTTGGCTTTCCATGGTCATTTGACGGCGCCGGCCATGAGGCCGCGCATGTAGTAGCGTTGCAGAAGGAGGAAGACGACGAGGCAGGGGATGGTCATGACCATGACGCCCGCCTGCACCGCTCCCCAGTTGATGGCGCCGAGCCGACCGGCACGGACGGCGGTCATCAGCACCGGCAGGGTGTATTTGTCGTTGTCGGAAAGCAGGATCAGCGCCGCAAGGAACTCGTTCCAGGCGTTGAGGAAGGCGAAGATGCCGACAGTGGCAATGCCGGGCATTACCAGCGGCAAGAGCACGCGAACCAGAAGCGTCCAGTCGTTGGCGCCATCGATGCGGGCCGCCTCCTCGATTTCGCGCGGCACGGCGTCAAAGGCGTTGCGCATCATGAACACAGAGAAGGGCAACTGCAGGGTGACATAGACCAGCATCAGCCCGACAAGCGAATTGTTGAGCCCGAGCCGCGCCAGGATGATGAAGAGCGGGGTGAGGATCGACTGGAAGGGGATCATCAGCGTGGCGATGATCAAGACGAAGAAGACATTCTTGAGCGGGAAGCGGAAGCGGGAAAAACCGTAGCCGGCCAACACCGAGACAAGGACGGTGAGGACGACCGTGCCCAGAGACACCAGCAGCGAATTGACGGTGTGCTGCCAGATGCCGGCGCCGAAGAGGTCAAGCGTCGCATAATTGTCGAAGCTGATGCCCGTGGTCGGCCAGGGCGGCAGCGGCGGGGTCGCGGCTTCTGCGCCCGGGCGCAGCGAGGCAAGGCCGGCCCAGATGAACGGCGCAAGGAAGAAGAACGAGGCGAGGACGCCAAAGGCGTGAAAGCCGATATTTCCCAGGCGTTTGCGGCCGCGGATGGGGGCGTTGGCAAAGTCGGTCATTTGTCTTCGTCCTCGCGCAGGAGCCAGAGCTGGATGACCGAGAGCGCGACGAGGATGCCGAGGAGCGCGATGGACAGCGCCGAGCCATAGCCGAGCTGGAAGGACACGAAGGACTGGTTGAAGATGTAGTAGACCACCGAGATCATGCGGTTCTGGGGGCCGCCCGAGGTCATGATGTAGAACTGATCGAAGGCCAGCACCGAGCCGGTGACTGAGAGGATCAGCGCCAGCGCCAGGGTGCGGCGCATCAGCGGCAGGGTGATCATGCGGAAGCGCTGCCAGGCGGTGGCACCGTCGATGCGGGCCGCCTCGATGAGGTCGGTCGGGATGGACTGGAGGCCGGTAAGCAGGATGATCATGGTAAAACCCACGATCTTCCACACCACCATGACGATGATGGTCCAGAAGGCGCCGTCGAAGGTGGCAAGCAGGTTGGCACTGCGTCCAGTGACGCCGAACATCCTGAGGATGGGGCTGAAAAGCCCGCTGTCGACATTGGCGAGCCACACCCAGAGCAGCGAAGCGGTGGCGAGGCCGACCACGACCGGCATGAAGAAGATGGTGCGGTAGGCGCCGACGCCGCGCCGCTCGCGCTCGACAAACAGGGCCAGCGGGAAGGCCAGCGCGAAAATGGCGATGGTGACGATTACGGTGTAATAGCCGGTGAAACTCAGCGCCGACAGGAAGCGGTTGTCGGTCAGCATGCGCGTGTAGTTGCCAAGCCCGATCCAGCTCGGCGACCCCAGGAGTGGCCAGTTGTGAAAGCTCATCCAGACGGTGAACACAACCGGAGCGATAAAGAAGACAATGACCAGCGCCACGGCCGGGGCAATGTAGAGAAGGCCCAACCATTGTCGACGCGCGGAGCCGCGGAGGCGGGGAGCCGTTGCGGTCGCAAGAGGCGAGGCGGCGGTGATGGTCATGGTCGGCTCCGGCTACAGGCGAGGCTCGGTACGGGTGGGAACACCCCCACCCGGCCTCCCCCTGAAGGAGGGGGAGGAGAAGGGACAGCGTGTGACTGTAGGACCTGCCACACACTCAGAGCTGCCCCTCCCCATTCTTCAGGGAGTGGTTGGGTGGGGGTTCTGACCCCACCACCCCTGCTCGACAAACGCTTAGGGCGCGTTGTCGATGATCGACTGCATTTCGGCCTGGGCATTGGCGAAGGCGCCATCCACGTCGTCGCCGTAGATCGCGGCATTCGTGAACGTGGCCCAGGGGCTGTTGGCGCTGTTGATCAGGTCGTTGAAGAGCAGCGTATAGGGCGTTTTGGCGACGCTGATCGCGTCGACGGCGACCTGCAGGCGCGGGTCGAGGCCTTCGAGCGTCTCGGAGGCGATGTCGAGCCGGGTCGGCAGCGAGCCGTTCTGTGCCAGGATTTTCTGACCCTCGGGAGAATAGGCGAACTCGATGAATTCCTGCACGGCCGCGAGGCGCGGCGTGCCCTTGGTGACGACGATATTGTCGCCGCCGGCAAAGGACGAGGTGCCGCCATCGATGCCGGGAATCATGATGACGCCGAAATCGACATCCGGGTAGTCATTGATCAGCGAGCCCATGCCGAAGGCACCGATCGACTGGTGGCCGATCTTGCCATTGGTGAAGCTCATGAAATTGACGCCGTTATCGGTGGCCGAGCCTTCGGGCACCAGGTCCTTTTCAACCATCGAGCGATAGGCGTCGACGGCGGCGCGCATCTGTGGCGTGTCGAGGGTGGCGGTTTGGCCATCCTCGGAGAGAATGTCGGCACCCGAAGCCCAAGTGAGCGGGGTGAAGGTGAAGATCATGCAGCCGCCGCAATTGCCGCCCGAGAAGTAGAAGCCGTAATTGTCGCCGCCGAGGGCGCGGATCTTTTCGCCATTGGCTTCGACTTCCGCCCAGCTGGTCGGGCCGACTTCGGGGTCGAGTCCGGCCTGTTCATAGAGGCCCTTGTTCCAGGCGAGGATCGAGGTTTCAACGAGGAGTGGCAGGCCATAGACCTTGTCCTCATAGGTGCCGAGCTTGACGTGCGATGGCGCGAGGTCGTCGAAATATTCAAGGCTCGAGGCCCAGGGCGTCAGGTCTTCGAGCTGGCCGGCCGCAGCGAAGGCAGGTGTATAGATAAGATCAAGCGAGAGGGCATCGGGGGCCTGACCGCCGGCAATGGCCGTCGCATATTTCTGCACCAGCTCGGCGAAGGGCACTTCGGTCAGCGCGATCTGGTTTTCGTGGCTGGCATTGTAGGCGTCGGCCAGCGCGGTAAAGGCGGTGCCGATGCCGGTGCGCACCCACATGTTGATGGTTTCCTGTGCCATGGCATTGGACACCAGGCACAGCGAGGCAAGACTGGTCGCAGCCAGTAGTTTGCGGATCATGGTTTCACTCCTCCCAAAGTGGACCCGTACGCCGGTCCTCGCGTTTTCAGCTGCGGGGACCACCCCCGCAGGATTGTCTGACCACAAGCGTGCAGGGCAGCTTGCGAATTCCCGGCGCGACGGCCTCCCCCGCCGCCAGAGCCAGAACCAGGCGGCCGGCTTCGCGGCCCAGTTCCTTCAGATTCATGTCGATCGTGGTGAGCGGCGGGCGCGTGGCTTCGGCCACGATCTCCCAATTATCGAAGCCGACGACCGAAACATCGGCCGGAAGCGACACCCCGCGCTCGCGCAGGGCATCGACGACGCCGCGGGCAATCTGGTCGTTGCCGCAGAAGATGGCATCGGGTTTTTCACCCGCTGCATCCCAGAGCCGGGCGACGGCTTCGTGTCCCCATTGCTCGGACCATGTGCCGAACAGCACTTGGGCATCGGCTCCGACCGCGGCTCGGTAGGCACCCGCACGCTCTTCCACCGAGGCAAAGCTGCGCGGCCCGGTGACATGCACGATGCGTTGCCGCCCCAGACCCTTGAGCCACTCGACGGCCTCGCGTGAGCCCGCCGCATCGTCCGAAACCAAGCTCACGCCATTTTCCGGCGCCTGGGTGAAGGCATAGACCACCGGTACGGAGAGGTTTTCGAGATCCACCGGCAGTTGCCGGTCGATGCGCTTGCCCGAAGCGATGATGCCGTCGACCTGCTTGTCGAGCATGGCATCGACATGGATTTTGGCCAGCGCCGGATCATCTTCGATGGCGCAGAGGAAGACCGAGACACCCTGATCGACCAGCGCCTCGGAAACCCCGGCCATCAGCGGCAGGGTGAAGCGGCCATAGGTGTCATTGGTCAGGAGGCCAATGGTGAAGCTGCGCTGGTGCAGCAGCGCCCGCGCCATGGCGTTGGGGCGAAAGCCGAGCCGAGCCGCCACATCCTTGACCCGACTGCGGGTCTCATCGGTCATCCTGCCGGTGTCGTTGAGGGCCTTCGATGCCGTGGCGATGCTGACGCCGGCGGCAGCGGCCACGTCGTAGATCCGGACACGCGTGCTGGTGCGAATTGACATCAAACGCCTTGAGAAAAGGATTTCTTAAGCGAGGTTAAACCTTTTCTCTTATCAGTCAAGTAGTGTGTTTGACGTGACATGCCGGGCCGTGTGCGTCGGCTGCGTACCCATGTCGGCCGCTGACCAAAAACCTGTTTCAGGTGCCCCAAGTGTCGGTCGCCGCGCACTATTCTTCCGACTTCGTCCGTGCAGGACGCGCCTGCGCTACAGGCGAATTTGCGACGATATCGCGAGGCTGTAGCGTATTTTATCGGCTGCGACGGCGCCTTCACGACGGTAGAATGCATCTGCCTCGAGGTTCCACGCAGGGGTCTGCCATTCCATGCGGTCGACCCCTTCGTCCAAGGCGATCCTCCTGGCTCCAGCGAACAGCAACTTCCCTATTCCCTGCCTGCGATCGTTTTGTGCGACATAGAGGCAATCGAGATGTGCGAAGCGGCGTGCCCTCCAGACGGACCAATCGAAGGTGACAGCTGCGTAGCCCAAAAGCTGACCGTCGCGGTCCGCCACGATGAAGCGAACGGGCATGCCTGGTACCGCCATGACGGCCGCGAGCGCATCAGTGCTGAGGGGAGCGACGCTCCTTTCAAAGGCCGCGTGCTCCTCGATCAACCTATGAAGGGCTGGCACCTCCTGCAGCGTCGGCTTGCGTATCAACGTCACTCTGCCTCGGCCTTTGCCAGCTCGAAGCCCTCGTCGATCCAGCCTGTCATCCCGCCTGCCATGATCTTGACCGGACGGCCGAGTTCGGCAAGACGCAGAGCCCCGCGCGCGGCGCCGTTACAGTGGGGACCGGCACAGTAGGTGACGAAGACGGTTTCCGGGGGCCACTGGTCCATCCTCGAGCGCACGATCTTGCCGTGGGGCAGGCTGATCGCGCCCGGGACATGTCCGGCAGCGAAGAGGGCGGGACTGCGAACGTCCAGCAGGACGAAATCTGGCTCATGAGCAAGCGCGCTACGAACATCCCAGCAATCGGTCTCGAACGTGAATTCGGCTGCGAAATGCTGCCGCGCCAGGTCGCTGGGGGCTGCGGCAATTGTGGTAACGGCGCTCGGCATAAATGATCTCCCTGAGGTTCTGCCGCTAGTTCGCAGGGCGGATGGTCATTTCGCAATTGGCAGGATAGACAAAGTTCATGAAGATCATGCCAAACACAACTGGTCCCCTTGTCGTTGCCCTTCTCTACGATGGTCTTTGCACCTTCGAATTCGGCATCGTGGCCGAGATTTTTGGTCTGGCACGGCCGGAAATGCCCGTCGGCTGGTACCGCTTCGCCAGTTGCGCGATCGAGGAGGGACCGCTTCGTGCGCATGGCGGCCTGAAGTTCACGCCGGAACACGGGATCGATCTTGTCGATCAGGCCGACCTGATCGTGGTGCCGGGCTGGAAAGGCGCCGACCACCCTGTTCCGCCGCAGCTGGTCGAGCGGCTCCGGCGTGCTCACGAGCGCGGCGCGCGGCTGGCTTCCATATGTTCAGGAGCGTTTGTTCTTGCCGCGACGGGACTGCTCGATGGAGCGACGGCAACGACCCATTGGCGCTACGCCGAGACGCTGGGTGACCGGTTCCCTGCCGTCGCTGTCGACAGGGCGTCCCTCTACCGCTCTCACGGCCGAATATATACGTCGGCCGGCAGCGCAGCCGGCATCGATCTGCTGATCGAAATTGTCCGGCAGGATTTTGGAGCCGATGCCGCCAATTCCGTGGCGCGGCGTCTCGTCATGCCCGCGCATCGCCTGGGCGGACAGGCACAGTATCTCGAGCGGCCTGTCCCGGCGCCCCATCAGTCGGAGGTTGCGCCGCTGCTCGACCGCATACGGGCGGATCTGGCTGGGTCATGGACTGTGTCCAGAATGGCCTCCGAATGCAGAATGAGCCTGCGCACTTTCGTCAGACGGTTTGTCGAGGCGACCGGCGTATCGCCGGGCGAGTGGGTGACCGCCGAGCGGATCGAGCAGGCCAAACGGCTTTTGATCGAACGGCGCCACGGACTCGATGAAATTGCGCTCGCCGTCGGCATGGGCTCGGTCGACACGCTGCGCCATCATTTCCGCAAACGCATGGGCATCAGCCCCAAAATATTCAGGGATCAGT
This sequence comes from Devosia lucknowensis, assembly GCF_900177655.1. Lineage (NCBI taxonomy): Bacteria > Pseudomonadati > Pseudomonadota > Alphaproteobacteria > Hyphomicrobiales > Devosiaceae > Devosia > Devosia lucknowensis. Next base: position 923,400 of record NZ_FXWK01000002.1, read on the forward strand.
TCAGTACGAAAACGGAATGAACACGGACTTGTCCCGCCTGATCGTCCCACCAGGCAAATCCCATTACTAAGGCTTCGATTTTCATTGGGGTGGTGGAGCTGAGCGGGATCGAACCGCTGACCTCGTCATTGCGAACGACGCGCTCTCCCAACTGAGCTACAGCCCCGCACCGCTCTTGTATATGGAGCCAATCGGCTCCATCGGCAAGGGGCGAGGGCCGGGTCGCTCTGGCGGAGCGGTGCATCTAGACGAGCCTGTAGGCGACGAGACTTTCGCCGGTCGCGACCAGGGCGTCCTCGGATGATATCAACGGACGGTCGAGGAGCGCAGCGGCGGCGGAGGCGTCGAGGCGCTTGGCATAGCCCAGCTCGCCGATATTGTCGCGCACGTCGCGATCGAACAGGGCGTAGAGGCGAACGGCCCAGTCGGGCATTTCCAGACGGGGGACGCGCTTATCGGGGAAGCGTGACCGCAGGATGCGCGCCGCCGCGATGAAATAGATGGGTTCGACGGCCATGGGGAAGCGCTGGCCTCCGGCAGCGGGCGCGGTCATGGCGGCGACGTGGGCGGCGGCGACATCGCGTACGTCGACCGGGGTGATGGGTATGCGCGGCGCGGCCGGCACGGACCCATCGAGCAGGCGCTTGACGAGAATGGCGGAGGTGCCGGGATCGTCATCGAGCAGCGGGCCGAAGATGGCGCCGGGATTGATCGTGACAAGATCGTTGTGGCGGCCGGCCGCGTCCATCAATTCCCAGGCCCGGCGCTCGGCGCGGGTCTTGGATTCGATATAGGCGTTGACCGGACGGCCATCGAGGCGGGTCCAGTCTGCGGCCGTAAACTGCGGCGCGTCCACCTTTTCGTGGCCATAGGCGATGGCCGCCATGGAGGAGGTGAGGACCACACGCTCCACCCCGGCAGCGAGCGCCGCCGCGAGGGCCCGCTCGGTGCCGGCGACGGCAGGGCCGATCAGCTCGTTGCGATCCTCGGGCATCTTGAGCTGGAACGGCGAGGCGGTGTGCTGGAGAAAACGCACGCCGCGCATCGCCTTTTCCCAGCCGGCATCGGCGCCCAGGTCGAGGGCGACGAAATCGAGGCGGTCGATGTCGGCCCCGGCACGCGCCAGAGTCTCGCGGACCCGGTCGGCCTTCGAGAGGGAGCGGACGGAGCCGCGTACGCGGTAGCCGGCCTCGAGCAGAGCCAGGGCGACATGGCCGCCCAGGAAGCCGGAAATGCCGGTGAGAAGTACCGTATCGGACATGGTTCACTCCTTGATTTGAACGAAATATACGAGTATCGTTCAAATAGTTCAATATGTGGAGCGTAATTTGGTGACGGGTGCATCTCCGCGACGGTCGAACAAGCGTGCGCGTGTGCTGGCTGCGGCCAGTACCCTATTCCTGCGCAACGGGATCAGGGCCACGACCATGGAAGCGATCGCCCGCGAGGCGCAGATCGCCAAGCCGACGCTTTACGCCCAGTTCGCCGACAAGCACGCGATCTTTTCGGCGCTGCTTGAACAACTTGTCGCCGACAAGCATGCCGCCTTCGATGCCGCCCTAGGTGGTGAAGGCGCCGTGACCGAACGGACGGGGCGGGCGCTGGCGGCAAAATTTGGTGTGATTTCTGCCGCCCTCGCGGGGGCCGCGCATGTCGAGGAACTGTTCGCGGCCCATTACGAAGGCGCGGCCCTGTTTGAGCGATCCAACCAGCGGATTGCCCAAAAGCTGGTCTCGGTCTTTGGAGAGGCCGGTGTCGCGGCGCCGGAGCGCCTGGCTTTTCTCGTGCTGGCGGCTGCCAAGGGCGTGGCCGAGGCAGGGATTACGGAAGCGCGCCTTGCCGATGACCTGATGCTGCTGGCCGAGCGGCTGGTAGGGCCAGAGGTAACCTAGCCGACAGGTTGTCTCGATCCTTCAACGTCGTCACCACCCGGCTCGACCGGGTGGTCCACGCGATGCCTCCAGAAGGTGGGTTGCCCGGTCAAGCCGGGCAATGACGATAGAGTGGAGGGCAAAGGGAGTTCCGACGCCTGCTAAACCTTCGCCCACGCCCCCGTCTTTTCGCTTTCAAAAATGGCGTCGATGACCCGCATCGAGGCAATGGCATCGTCAACGCCCCAGGGCAGCGGCTTGCGGCCAAGCACGGCCTGGGCGAAGGCCTCGGCCTGTTCGGTGTACTGATCGCAGGCGGGCAGGATTTCGCGCCGGGCCAGCGAGCCATCGAAGGGGGCGCCGGTATCGACCGTGATGGCGGTGCGCTCATTGGGCGGGGCGTTGAACGGAATGATGATCTCCGCCTTGCCCTTCGTGCCGAAGACCTGCACGCGCTGATGTGGCGTGGCCTGGGTGGAGCAGGTGAAGCTCAGCTGCCGTCCGCCGCCGAAATCGGCGAGGACGCTGGCCAGGCGATCGGTGCCGAAACCGGGGTCGCGCTCGACCAGGGAAACGACCCGCTCGGGTTCGCCTTCGAAGAGATAGCGCCCCGCGGTAATGGGATAGCAGCCGATATCCATGATGCCGCCACCGCCGATATCGGACTGGTTGCGCACATTGGCAGGATCGACATTGTGGTAGGTGAACACCGCGTTGATGGAGCGGATGTCGCCCAGTTCACCCGAGCGGATGATCTCGCGTATGCGCGCCCATTGCGGATGGAAGCGCACCATGAAGGCTTCGAGAACGATGATGCCGTCGGGAATGTCGCGCAACTGCTCGGCTTCGCGCGCCGACAGCGCGATCGGCTTTTCGCAGAGGACATGCTTGCCGGCCCGGGCCGCGGCCAGTGTCATGGGGACATGGAGATGGTTGGGCAGCGGATTGTAGATGGCGTCGATATCAGGATCGGCAAAAAGCTCTTCGTAGGAGCCGTGGGCCCTGGCAATGCCGAGCTGGTCGGCCGCGGCGCGGGCCTTGCCGGCGTCGCGCGAGGCGATGGCGACGACCTCGGAACTGGGCGAGCGCTGGATGGCCGGCGTGACCTTCTGCATGCCGATATTGGCGGTGGACAGGATGCCCCAACGAATTTTATCGGCCATGACGGTCTCCTCGATTGCTCCACGTGCCTACGCTTGCCAAGCGGGTCAGCGCAAGGGGTCGCGGGGAAAACCACTCACCGAGATGTCATCGGCGCCTTCCTGCAGTCTGCCTCGGTTCCGCCGCCAAACCCGTGTTAACGTGCGCTTAAGGCCCGGTGGCGGGCCGCTTGCATCCGGGGCCATCAATGCAGCTCAAGCCTAATGCCTTCCGCCTGCACGAGACCGCGCGCGGCGTCGAAACCATGAGCCGGTTCGCGCTGGCCGTGCTGGCGCTTGCGTCCGGCGTCTACACCTATCTCGGCGTGCGCGACCTTCTCGACGGGTCGGCGACGTTCGTCTTCTTTGCCGCCATCATCTATTCGGCCGCCGTGTCGGTCGCCATCTACGCGTTCTGGACCTTCATGCTGCGCTTCGTGCCACTGGTGGTGAGCGGTGCGCAGCGGGCGGCGATGTTCGTTACCATGCTGGTGGGATGCGGGATGATCATTGCCATGAGCTCCTGGCTCAACGCCGCGGCGCTGGCGGGTTCGGCAGCGCTGGAACAGCATATGGCGGTGACGCTGCAGGGCTATGCCGAGGATCTGGACAATGCCCATTCGCGGGCCCTGGCCAGCCAGAGCCTGCTGCCCGACGTCGAACGGGCCGCCGCGCGGTTCTCGACCCTGGCGCAGGACGAGCGCGAAAGCGGGGCGCTGACGGGAACGACCGGCTCGGGCAGCGTCGTGCAGCTGCTGACCCAGATGAGCACGCAGATGAACCAGCTGGCCGGCACGATCTCGGGATCGCGCGAGGAGGTCGCTGGCCTGTTCACCCAAGGGTCGGACCGCCTCGCCACCATGCGCGAGCTGGTGTCCACACCCGGAGCCATCGGCCCACGCTCGGATGCCTTCCAGGCGGAGGCCGTGCAGCTGACGGCCCTGATTGCGGCGCTGCAGCAGACCGATGTGGCAGCCTCGGTGAAGCGGGCCGCCAGCGACCTGTCGGCCGGCTTCATCGCGCCGGTGGCTGATGGCAGCGTGGGCGATCTCGCCAACCGCCAAACGCAGGTGATGGAAACGGTGCGCGTGTCGGTGGATGCCCAGTCGGCAGCCCTGACGGCGGCGGCCGACGAAATCCTCGCCACGCCGGCGGTCGAACAGCGCCGCTTCGTGCCATTGTCGTCGGCGGAAGCGGTTATTCGCTACTGGGGTGATTTCATCCCGTCCTGGGCGGGCGCGATCTCCATCGACCTCCTGCCGGTGGTGCTGGTGCTGACGCTGATGATCGTCAACGATGCGATGCGCCGCGAGGCGGAAACGCTGCAGGAGGCCGAAACCATCACGGCCGCGGAAATGCTGCGCGCCATGGCGCTTTACAAGCGCATGGAAGCGGAAGGCGGTGCGGAGGCTGCCGCCGCGCTGGCCCCGCACATTGCCGAGATCGACACGCCGCAGCCGGCGGAGGGGTCGCCCCCCCAGGAAAAACCGGCAGCCGAGGACGGGACCGTCACGCCGATCGATGCGGCGCAGCGCAAGCGGGGCGACGGACCGCGGCCGGCATGAAGAGCGACGCCAATGCCCGGGCCGATAGCGACGAGGGACCATTCTACCGGCATCTGATCGCCTCGCTCGCGCGCATCGAGGATGGCGCCATCCTGCGCTTCGCGTTTTTCGCGCTGCTCGCGGGGACGATGGGGGTGCTTTACGTCGATTACCGGGAACTCAATGCCAATGCCCCGGCCGACCTGACCTACCAGCCGCAGCCGATCCTGCCGCCGGCCTCGACCGAGGATGGCGGCGGGCGGGCGCGTCCGGATCTCACCACCGCGCCCGACGTGCTCGACGAACCGCTCAGCATCGGCCTGGGCAGCGGCGGCGTGCTGAGCCTCACCGGGACCATCGATCCCGGATCGGGGCAGCGCTTTGCCGACGAGATCGCGGCGCGTGGGGAATATGTGTCAACGGTGCTGCTGGATTCGCCGGGCGGGTCGGTCAACGATGCCCTGGAGATCGGTCGGCTGATTCTCGAAAAGGGGCTTTCGACCGAGGTGCGCGACGGCGGGCTCTGCGCGTCGTCGTGTCCGATCATTTTCGCCTCCGGCACCGAGCGGATTGCCGGGCGGGATGCGGCGATCGGCGTGCACCAGATCTATGCGGCGGCGCTCAGCGCCTCGCCCATCGACGCGTTGAGCGTGGCTGGCGTGGCCATGTCCGACGCACAGAACGTCACCGCGGAGATTACCCGGCACCTGGGAGAGGCCGGAGTGGATCCGGCACTCTGGATCCATGCGCTCGAGACGCCACCGGACCGCCTTTACTACTTCACGCCGGAGGAACTCGAGCATTATCGGCTCGTCACAGACATGCCCGATAATTGAATGATCGCAGCGGGAACCGATGGAGGATCGGCACCGTTGCGGCACAAAAAGCTAGGGAGGCCAAAAAATGACACAAGCCCATATGTTGACCCGCCACCGGGACATCCAGAACTGGGTGAACGACCGCGACGGACGGCCGGCGATCGCCCGCGTGCGCGACAGGTTCGGGGACCAGCGCGCGCAGCTCAAGCTGCGGTTTTCGCGCTGCCCGGAGGGAACCGAGGATGCGGGCATGAGCCCCTGTTCGTGGACGGCGTGGCTTGCAGAACTCGATCGCCAGCAGCTGGCGCTGCGGATCGAGCCCAGCGGCGACTGCCAGATCGTGGCGCGTCAGATCATGAACTAGAGGTGCCTTCGCGGCGTCCCTCCAGCGGCCGCCGGACATCCGCCACGGCCAGCCGGACGCAATCGCGTCCGTCGCTCTTGGCCTCGTAGAGTGCGGTATCGGCCCGGCGCATGAGGTCGGCCAGATGATCGGTGGGCATCAATTGCGCCACGCCGAACGAAGCCGTGACCGCCTGATCGAGGCCGGTGGCTGACGCGGGCATGGTGCGGAAGGCGTTGCGCACGGTTTCGGCGAAGAGTTTGCCAGTCGAAAGGTTGGCGCCCGGCAGGAGCGCGGCGAATTCCTCGCCCCCCAGGCGGGCAATAACCGAATGGGGCGCGGCGCAATTTCGCAGGACAGCGGCGAAAGCGGCGATCACCTGGTCGCCTGCGGCATGGCCGAAGCTGTCGTTGATGCTCTTGAAATGATCGAGATCGGCCACGACCATGACGGTCGGGATGCCCGAGCGGGTGGCGACCGACAGTGCGCGGTCGCCCTGTTCCTCGAAGCCACGGCGATTGAGCAGGCCTGAAAGCGTATCGGTTTCGGACTGGGTGGTGATTTCGGCCATGACATCGCGGACGATGATCAGCAGCAGCAAAAGCCCGTTGGTGATCAGCAGCAAGGCGCCCAGGGTCTGGGAATAGGCGGCGTAGTTCGATGCCAGATAGGCCTGCGGCAGCGTGCCGGAGCCGATGCCGATGGCCATGAACGGCTTGATCAGGAATTGCAGGCCCGAGGCCACGAAGAGCGCAAGGAGCGCATAGTCGAGCGCACGCTTCTGACGATGGGCGATGACGACGAAGATGCCCACGGTTTGCACCAGCGCATAGGGCAGCTGATAGAGAATGTTGCGCTCGAGCGTCGTCCGCGGCCAGTCGAGAATGGTGATATTGAGCGCCAGGGATGCGACCAGCAGCGCCAGCAGCAGGCGATATGGGGGCTTGACCCGATAGTGATGGGCGAGGCCGACGACGCCGCTGGCCAGCGCCAGAAGAAAGACCGCGAAGATGCCAAAGCTCACCAGTCGGTGGTCCTGCTGGTAGGGCAGGACGAATTCGAGCACCATGTTGAGTGCGCCGAAGCCATAGGAAAAGGCGAGCCAGCGCGCGCCGATGGCCGAGCGCCGGAGGGCCGCGACAACGCCAAAGGCGCTGGCGAACATACCGGCGACAAACAGATTTATGGCGAGCACAAAGGCAGCGGCGCTCATGAAGGCAATCCCGTCAGGTTGCCGTAATCTTATCCGCTGGCGCAGAACGAGACGTTAATGCGTGATCAGGCGGCGCGGGGTGCGACACCAAGAGCCTCGGCGATGAGCGCGAATGAGCGACGGCGTAGCGCGTAGGAGTGGATGGTGGTCGTGATCATGACCTCGTCGGCACCGGCTTCGGCGGCCTTGTGGGTGATCGCCTCGGCCATCCGCTCGGGGCTGCCCACCATCCAAAGCGCGGACTGATGTTCGATGATCTGCTGCTGCTGGGGTGAAAGCGTGTGGGCCGCGGCCTCTTCTGGCGAGGTCAGCTGGCGCTGCTCGCCGGTGAGGAAACGGGCCCAGTTGACGGCCTGCGAGGTGGCGAGAAATTTCGCTTCCTCGTCAGTGGGGGCGGTGATCACCGAGAGGCACAGGATGGTCCGGGGCTCCGGAAAATCCTCGGACGGTTGAAATGCCTCGCGATAGGCGGCGAAAGCCGGCGCGGCGGGCGTATGGCTGAAATGGGCGGCAAAGGCATAGCCGAAGCCGATCTGGCCGGCCGCTTGGGCGCTGGCACCCGAGGAGCCGAGCAGCCACTTGGGCGGCAGCCGCACGCCGCCCGGGGACACCGGGACGCGCGAGAAGGGGTGATCGGCGGGAAATCCGTCCTCGTCGAAGGCGATGAGTTCGGACAGATAGGCGGAAAATTCCTCGCCGCCGCCCGAGCGCAGCGCGCGCATGGCATAGCCGTCGCCGCCCGGTGCGCGGCCGAGGCCGAGGTCGATCCGGCCAGGATGGAGGGCTTCAAGCGTGCGGTAGGCTTCGGCGATGCGCAAGGGCGCGTGGTTCAGCAGCATGACGCCGCCCGAGCCGACGCGAATTCCCGCCGTCGCAGCCGCGGCACTGCCGATGAGAATTTCCGGCACGGACGAGGCGATCGAGGGCATGCCGTGATGCTCGGCATACCAGAGCCGCTCATAGCCCAACCGGTCCGCTTCCTGCGCCAGAAGCACGGTTTCGGTCATGGCCTGCTGGGTCGTCGTGCCCTGGGCGATGGGGGCGAGGTCCTGGAGCGAGAGCGAAAACGGGGCGGGCATGGCAAAGACTTTCGGCAATTGAATTCATCGGTAAATCACGATGATGGGGCCAAAGGTCAAGGGCCAGACGATCAAATGCGCTTGCCTTGGCCATTCAAACGGCCTTTACCGTTCGGATGATGAGGGCTGGGGCCGGGTGCTTTTTCGTGACGGCGTGGCTGTTTCGCTCTTGACCGGAGCCGTGCGACCGCGCGTTATCGGGCGCAGTTTGGGGACACAACATGCGCGCGCGACTTTTGTCCGGTCTGCTGCTCACCGTCATCGCATCATCCTGTGCCGTGCTTCCGGCCGTTGCACAGGACTTCGGCATTTCAGAAGTGCGTGGCGGCATTTTCGCCCATAGCGCCGACGAGCCGGGCGCGCTGTTCGGGGTGTTCAATACCTCGCGCATTCAGGACCTCAATGTCGAAATGCTGTTCGACACGCCGACCCTGACCGAATGGGTCAGCTGGGGCGAGGTGCGGCCACATCTGGGGGCTACGGTCAATTTCGGCGGGCTCGAGAGCATGATCTATGCCGGTGTCAGCTGGACGGTGCCGGTCTTTGACAGCCCGGTCTTCGTCGAAGCCAGCTTTGGCGGCGCGGTGCACAATGGCGCGGCGCTGGTGGCGACCTATCCCGCCCGCAATCTCGGATGCTCGGTGCTGTTCCGCGAATCCGCCAGCATCGGCGTCAAGGTGAGCGATACCGCATCGGTCATGGCGACGGTTGAACACGCGTCCAACGCCAATCTCTGCGCCGACAATCGGGGTCTCACCAACCTCGGCATCCGCTTCGGCTGGACGTTCTAGGCATCGTCCCTTAGCCCACAGGCTGGCTCAGGCCGCCTGTCCGGCGGACCAGCCCGAGGCCCAGGCCCACTGGAAATTGTAGCCGCCCAGCCAGCCGGTGACGTCGACCGCCTCGCCCACGAAGAAAAGTCCGGGCACCGATCGGGCCATCATGGTCTTGGCGTCGAGGCCGGTGGTGTCGATGCCGCCCAACGTCACTTCGGCCGTGCGATAGCCTTCGGATCCGACCGGCTTGAGGGTCCAGCGCTGCACCTGCTCGGCAACCGCCATCAGCTTCCTGTCGGAAAAATCGCCGATCATGCCGGGCATGTCGATGATATCGCCCAATAGCTGCGCCAGCCGCTTGGGCAGGCGTTCGGACAACACGGTCTGGACGTGCAGCCTGGGCGTTGCCTTGCGCGCCTCGCGCAGCATGTCGAGGGCATCCTGGCCGGGCAGAAGGTCCACCGTGATCGCATCGCCCTCGCGCCAATAGGAGGAAATCTGCAGGATCGACGGGCCGGAAAGGCCGCGATGGGTAAACAGCAGCGCTTCCTCGAACCCGGTCTTGCCGTGGCGGACGATGGCATTGGTGGAGACACCGGCCAAGGGCTTGAGCAGTTCGAGCGCGCCCGGCTCGAAGGTGAGCGGAACGAGAGCGGGCCGGGTATCGGTGACAGTGAGCCCGAACTGGCGCGCGATGTCGTAGGCGAGACCAGTCGCGCCCATCTTGGGGATGGACTTGCCGCCCGTCGCGACCACGAGGCTCGATGTCGTCACCCGGCCGTCGCCGACCATGACGTCGAACCCGTCGTCGGTTTTTTCGATCGAGCCGACCTGCCGGCCGGTCCAGATCGCGGCCCCTGCGGCTCGGAGGTCGTTGGTGAGCATGGACACGATCTGCGTTGCCGGACCGTCACAGAAAAGCTGGCCCAGGGTCTTCTCGTGGAAGGCGATGCCCTGCTTCCTGACCCGCTCGATGAACATGTCGGGCGTGTAGCGCGACAGGGCCGACAGGGCGAAGCGGGGGTTGTTGCTGAGGAAACGGTCGCGGCCCGCGGTGTGTGTGGCGTTCACATTGGTAAAGTTGCAGCGGCCGCCGCCCGAAATGCGGATTTTCTCGCCAGGATCGCGGGCGTGATCGACAACCAGCACCTTGCGACCGCGCTTGCCAGCTTCGATACCGGCCATCATGCCTGCGGCCCCGGCACCCAGGATGATCACGTCGAAGTCTGGCATGTTTTTATCCTTGTCTTTCTGCACCTCTCCCTTTCGGGGGAGAGGTCGGCGCGCAGCGCCGGGTGAGGAGCCAGAATGGAGGCGTATGCCAAAAGGCGCCCCTCACCCCAACCCTCTCCCCCAAAGGAAGAGGGGGCGCAAGAGCCAAAGCGCTGCGGCCAAGACAGCCGCAATCGGCATTGACTCTTTCCTATATCAGAGTATGAGAAGTCCTGCTCTCTGATAGGAAGCATAGTTCGTCATGCGCTGCCGCAGCACTTTTGCCGCTCTTGCCACCACCCGGCTCCCCGCCGGGGGCATGCTCGCCATGACCAAAACCACCAAAACCGCCTGACGCTTTTCCCCGGGTCGCTCTCCCGACGGGGAGAGGCTCAAAGACAAGACCGCGATGGATAAAGACCATTGCGCGGGGGCGGAAATGGCAAGGGACCGGAGTTCCAAATGGGTTATCGCGTCGCAGTCGTCGGTGCCACAGGCAATGTGGGCCGCGAAGTTCTCAACATCCTGGCCGAGCGCAAGTTTCCGGCCGACGAGGTCTTCGCGCTGGCCTCCTCGCGTTCCATCGGCAAGGAACTGTCCTACGGCGACAAGATCCTCAAGACCAAGGACCTGCAGCATTTCGATTTTTCGAGCGTCGACTTCGCCATCATGTCGGCCGGCGGCTCGATCTCCAAGGATTGGGCCCCCCGCATCGCAGCGGCCGGCGCCATCGTCATCGATAACTCGTCCTATTGGCGCTATCACTCCGACGTGCCGCTCGTGGTGCCGGAAGTGAACGGCCACGTGCTCGAGCGCTGGCTCGCCGACGAGAAGCGCACCGGCATCATCGCCAATCCCAACTGTTCGACCGCACAGCTGGTGGTGGCGCTCAAGCCGTTGCACGATCATGCCAGGATCACGCGCGCCGTGGTCTCGACCTACCAATCCGTTTCCGGCGCCGGCAAGGAAGGCGTGGACGAGCTGTGGAACCAGACCAAGGGCATTTTCGTCAACGACAGCCCGACACCCCAGAAGTTCACCAAGCAGATCGCCTTCAACGTCATCCCGCATATCGATGTGTTCATGGAAGACGGCTACACCAAGGAAGAATGGAAGGTGCTTGCCGAAACCAAGAAGATCCTCGATCCCAAGATCAAGGTCACCTGCACGGCGGTACGCGTGCCTGTCTTCGTGGGCCATTCGGAAGCGGTGAACCTGGAATTCGCCAACCCCATCAGCGCCGACGAGGCCCGTGACATCCTGCGCGAAGCGCCGGGCATTTCGGTGCTCGACAAGCGCGAGGCCGGTGGCTACGCGACGCCCGTGGAAACGGTTGGCGAATACGACACCTATGTCAGCCGCATCCGTGAAGACGTTACGGTGGAAAATGGCCTCGCCATGTGGGTTGTCTCGGACAACCTGCGCAAGGGCGCGGCCCTCAACACCATCCAGATCGCCGAGACGCTGATCGAGAAGGGCTACAAGGCCCGCGCCCTGGCGGCTTGATGCGCTTGGGGCCCACAGTCTCGGTGTGAGATCGGGCCCATCAGCACGCACAGGTGTCATCCCGGCCCTCGCCGGGGTGACATCGACGTTGGATCGTCATAGGGCCTTCAAGGGTCTGCGGCCCAGCGCGGTACTTGCCGCCCCCACTGATCGTTGCAGGGGCGCTTTGCCGATTTCCGCTCTTGAGGGGCGCGCGGTCCGGGCGTAGAAGCAGGGCGTACCGGACGTTACTCCCATGCCCTTGCGCGATCTCCTGCTTGTTCTTCTTGTCGTGGCCACCTGGGGCATCAACTTCGTCTTCATCCGCTGGGGTGTGGAAGAAGTGCCGCCGCTGTTCATGACCGGCCTGCGCTATGTCGCGGCGGCCCTGCCAGCAGTGTTTTTCGTCCGCCGGCCCAATGTGCCGCTGGGGACGTTGCTCGCCTATGGTTTTGCCATCGGCGTCGCCCAGTTCGGCCTCCTGTTCATGGCCATCAGCCTCGGCATGCCGTCAGGACTGGCGTCGCTGGTCATGCAACTGCAGGCGTTCTTCACTTTTGCCCTGGCCTTCGTGTTCCTGGGCGAGCGGATCAACCGCTTCCAGCTCTTGGGCGCAATCATTGCCTTTGGGGGCATTGCCGTCATCGCGCTGGAGCGGCTGGAGTTTCACGTCCTGCTGCCGCTGCTGATGTGCGTGGCCTCGGCGTTTTTCTGGGGCCTGTCCAATATCGTCATCAAGAAGGCCGGGCGGATCGACATGTTCAGCTTCGTTGTGTGGTCGAGCCTTGTGCCGCCGCTGCCACTGTTTGCGCTTTCCTTCATGATCGAGGGGTTCGGCGCAGTGGCGGAAGGGCTCACCGGCATCACCGGGCTGGGTGTCGCCTCGATCGCCTTCAATGGCTATGCGGCAACGCTGGTCGGCTTCGGGCTCTGGAGCGCCTTGCTCAGCCGTTATCCGGCCAGCACGATTGCGCCCTTTTCGCTGCTGGTGCCGGTGGCCGGCATGATCAGCGCGGCCGTGCTGCTGGGCGAGATCATCACCGGACTGGAAGCGTGGGGGAGCGCGCTGGTGTTCGCCGGGCTCATGGTCAATGTCTTCGGCCCCCGTCTCCTTGCCCGGGCGAGGGGCGCCTGATGCCCATCCGCCATATCCTTCTGGCGCTGCTGGTCGTCGCCATCTGGGGCTTCAACTTCGTCGTCATCAAATTGAGCGTCGAAGCCATGCCGCCGATCTTGGCAGCAGCGCTGCGGTTCACTGCCGCCGCCCTCCCTGCCGTGCTGTTCATTCGGCCGCCCAGGGCGCCGGCCTGGATCGTCATCGGATTCGGGCTCAGCTTCGGCTTCGCGCTTTATGGCTTTCTCAATCTCGGCCTGGCCTGGGGCATGCCGGCGGGCCTCAGTTCGCTGGTGCTGCAGACGCAGGCCTTTTTCACCATGGTGATGGCCTTCGTGCTGCTGGGCGAGCGCCCGAGCCGCTTCCAGGTGATCGGCGCCGCGATCGCCTTTGGCGGCATTGCCGTGATCGCAGCCGAGCGGCTGGAAATGACCAACCTGCTGCCGCTGCTGCTCGTCATCCTTGCCGCCATCAGCTGGGGCCTCGCCAATGTGCTGACCAAGAAGGCCGGCACGGTCAATGCCGTGTCGTTCACGGTCTGGGGCGCGCTGGCCGCGCCATTGCCGCTGTTCGGCCTGTCATTGCTGATCGAGGGGTGGCCGGCCATCGCGGCGGCACTGACGACATTTTCGTGGAGCGATGCGGCGCTGATCGCTTTTCTCGCCTATCCCGCGACCCTTCTGGGTGGCGCCATCTGGAGCTGGCTGCTGGGGCGGCATCCGGCGTCGGTGGTCGCGCCGTTCACGCTCCTCGTGCCGATCACCGGGCTGGCGTCAGGCTATCTGGTGCTGGGCGAAACCATCACCGGCATCGAAGTGGTCGGTGGGCTGCTGGTGATCTGCGGGCTGGTCGTGACCTTGCGCAAGGCGCGCAAGAGCGAACCGCCGATCCGGCTGGACTAAGCGGAAAAGAGAAGGCCGCCCGAAGGGGCGGCCTTTGCGAATTAGTTGGTATTGAGCAGGGATGTGCCTGCATCGCCCGATGGGGCCGGTTCGGGCGCGGGGGCAGGGGCCATGCCATCGAGTGGCGCCGGCGCCATAGCGCCACCGTCCATCGGGGCGGGGGCGAGGGTCGCGGGCTGGAGGCCGTTGAGCTCTTCGGCATTGAGACCGCCGCTGCCGTCAAGGTCTGCAGCAGCGAACTGTTCCTGGGTCAGGTCCGGCCAGACGGCCTGCAACTCGACGAAGCTCAGCTCGCCATTGCCGTCGGTATCGACGTCAGCAAAGTTGAGCGGCGCCTGGGCCAGGGCGGGGACCGAAAGGGCGGCGAGGGCCGCAAGGCCCAGAACAAACTTTTTCATGCAAAAACTCCAGATCGGGGTGTCTTCACCCCATCATAAAAACAGCCGCAGCCACCCCGGGGGGAGTTGGGGTGGCTGGCTGGGCTGCCCCCTAAGGAAGTCGAGCATCCGGCGCTCTAGGGCACGCCGGGAGGGGCGCTCAAGGGGGCGGTGCCGCCCTTACTGGGCAGCGGGAGCCGCGGAAGCAGCGACAAGGGCGTCGTATTCTTCAGCGGACAGTTCACCATTGCCGTCGGTGTCGGCAGCGGTAAATGCCTCTTCGGTCAGATCAGGCCATGCCACCTGTGCTTCGGCGAAGGACACGCCGCCGCTGGCATCGGTATCCACCGAAGCGAAGTCGGTGGCAGCCTGGGCCATGGCGGCAGTGGACAGACCAAGAGCGAACAGAGTGGTCAGAACGATCTTCTTCATGGGATTTTGCTCCATGTTGACTTTGGGAGGTTTCGGCAAGGGAGGATCCTTTGCCGACGGGTCGCTCTCCGGCGGCCCGTGACCAAGACAATCGCGGCGCTTTGTGGCTCGTGCTGGTCCGCAGATGGGCGCGTTTGGACAAATCTCGGGACTATTTTCGGGCGCTGGCAACACGTTGAAAACAAACATGTCTCAAATCACGGATCGGTGAACACCACGTCTTGCGATGCATCCGCTCACGGGTGAGTGATGTGTTTGGGGCAGCGTTCGTACAAGTTTGCGGCCAAACCGGGCGCCCGAAATATAAGCTGTGACTATAGTTGCTTATAAAAGCAATCACTCCGGACGATGCCGGGGTGATGGAAGTCTTTCTGCAATAATCAGATGTCGATCAAAACGTCGGGCGGATAAAATCGCCGCTTTGATCCATGATCCACAGTTCGCCCGTCGAGATATCGAACCAGGCGCCGTGCACGGCGAGCTTTCCTTCCGCTTCAAGTGCCGCGACATAGGGAAAGGTGCGCAGGTTGCGGATGGAATTGCGGATGGAGATGCGTTCGAGCGCCGTCTGCTGCTCGCTGGCAGTCATCATCTTGTTGGTGCCAAGCTGGCCGGGCAGTTCGCCGAGCATGCTCATCCACTTGCCGATGAAGTCGCCCTCGTCGAGGGGGCTGTAATCGGGGTTGAGCGCCGCCTTGATGCCACCGCAGCGCCCGTGGCCCATGATGACGATGTTCGCGATGTTGAGACCCTTGATGGCGAATTCGATCGCCGCCGAGGTGCCGTGCTGGCCGCCGTCCGGCTGGTAGGTCGGGACCAGGTTGGCGACGTTGCGCAGCACGAAGGCTTCGCCGGGGCCGCAGTCGAAGATCATTTCCGGCGCCGCGCGGCTGTCGCAGCAGGCGATGATCATCGTTGAGGGGGTCTGGCCGATTTCCGCGAGGTCGCGGATGCGTTCCTTCTCCCGGGCGTAACGCCCGGCCATGAAGTTGGCGTGGCCGTCGAGCAGGTGCTGAGGAAAGTTGTGCATGCAACTCGATTAGCTGTAAGAGGCGACAAGATCAATCACCGGCAGATGCATGCCGGGACATGGGGGACATGCATGCTGATCTATCGTTTCCTCACCGGCGAGGACGACAGCGCCTTTTGCCACAAGGTCACCAAGGCGCTTTCGGAGGGATGGCAGCTGCATGGCGGCCCGACCTATGCCTATGACGCGGTGAGCAAGAAGATGCGCTGCGGCCAGGCGGTCACCCGCATCGCCCGGGACCAGCCCTACGATCCCGACAAGAAACTGATCGACTTCTGAGCTAGCGCGCCCCGGGCAGGAGCCCCGCCCGTTCCAGCGCCAGATGCTGGAGCATGATGATAGTCTTGCCATCGGTCATGGCGGGCGTGCCGAGCAGGCTCAAAGCATCGGCCAGCGGGAGCTCAACCAGTTCAATCTCCTCGCCCTCGGCCTCGAGGCCGCCGCCGGCATGGCGGAGCGTCGTCGCGTCATAGGTGCCGATGTAAAGACTCACCTTCTCGGTCACCGAACCGGGCGAGGCGTACATGTCGCAGACGAAGCGGATGTCGCGAGGGGCATGGCCGGTTTCTTCCAGGGCTTCGCGGGCTGCCGCGACGGCCGGCGCTTCGCCGTCCAGAAGCCCGGCGCAGGCTTCGAGCAGGTCGGGCTCGTCACCGTTGAGCAAAGCCGGGTAGCGGAACTGGCGCACCAGCAAGACCGTGTCGCGCACCGGATCGTGCAGCAGCACGGCGGCGGCATTGCCATGGTCGTAGACCTCGCGATTGAA
This sequence comes from Devosia lucknowensis, assembly GCF_900177655.1. Lineage (NCBI taxonomy): Bacteria > Pseudomonadati > Pseudomonadota > Alphaproteobacteria > Hyphomicrobiales > Devosiaceae > Devosia > Devosia lucknowensis. Next base: position 939,501 of record NZ_FXWK01000002.1, read on the forward strand.
GCGCTGAACCGTGCCGTCGCGGCGCGTGTAGTCGATCGTACTGTCGGTCAGCCGTCCCCAGTTCTCGGACAACAGTCGCGTCGAAACGACAGTCACTCTCTGGCTCATGCGTGTCTCCCATTGGTCGTGAAGGGGCATAGCCGGTCTCGACCCGCGGCGGAAGTCTCGGCTTCGTCGCGCTTTCCCAAACTGAACGCCGGCTAAATGGCAGGTTCACGCCGGCGTGAACTGGCCTCGGCTAGAAGGCGCTCCATCAGCGGCGACGCAGCGTCGTCCGCATTCGCACTGGAGACCACCCATGACCAAGACCACTCTCACCCTCGCCGCCGGCCTCGCCCTTGCAACGCTCGCCATGGTCGCGCCAAGCCAGGCTGCCACCCGCAGCGTCACCATCGGCATGGATACGTTTGCCGATCGCTGCGTCCAGCAGGGCGGCTTTTTCGAAGCCGCGGCACCTGTTCTGACCTGTCACACCGAAAGCGTTCGCGTCGATTGCGCCTTTGCCACCAGCCACGACGCCAATTGTGCCTGGCCAGGCATCGACAACCGCGTCGCGGTCAATCGCCTGATCGGCATGGGCGACAGCAGCTGGACCTCCAGCACCGGCGGCGGGGTCAAGAAGGGCGGCGGCATCCAGCAGCCGGACCTGCCGATCGACAATGGCGGTGGCGGCGGCGGCATCGATCTGCCGGATCTGCCGATCAAGTGGAAGTAAAAAGACAAACCGCCGGGGCATGACCCCGGCGGTTCCTTCTTGAGCGTCGAGCCGGTTTCCGACGATCGACCGGCCAGTCGTCAGAACTCGTTCCAATCCTCGGCGGCAGCGCCACCAAAATAGGCCTTGGCGGCTTTCTTGACCTTGCCCATCAGGGCGCGCGCGCCGGTGTCGGCGGCGGCGGGCTTTTCAGCGGGGGTGATCACGCGCAGCGTGCGGCCATCGGCCAGGGTGAAGGTCTCCACGAGGCTGTCGAGCTTGCCGGCCTGGCCTTCGGTCTGTTCGATCGAGGCGTTCATTTCTTCCACCAGCGCTGCATTGTGCTGGGTCATCTCGTCCATCTGCCGCACTGCGACATTGACCTCGGCAATTCCGTCGGCCTGGGTCTTGCTGTCGCTGGCTATGGTTTCCATGACCGAGGCGGTCTGGCGGACGCCGGCGATGATGTCGCCCAGCCGCCCGGCCACATCGGCCACGAGGCGGGTGCCGTTGCGCACTTCGGTGGCGCTTTGCTCGATCAGCACCTTCACCTCCGAGGACGCCTGTGCCGCGGACTGGGCGAGACGACGCACTTCCACGGCCACCACGGCAAAGCCCTTGCCGGCTTCACCGGCGCGGGCCGCTTCCACCGAGGCGTTGAGAGCGAGCAGGTTGGTCTGGAAGGCGATGTCGTCGATCAGCCCGATAATGTTGGAAATCTTGCCCGAGGAAGTCTCGATGGCGCTCATGGCGGAGGTCGCCTGATCCATCACGGCGCTGCTGGCTTCCACCACATGGGTCACCTTGTCGGTGCTGGCGCTGGCGTCGCGAGCCCGCTCGGCGTTGAGCGAGACGGTGGTCGCCATCTGCTCCATGGCCGCAGAGGTCTGCTCGATGGTCGCAGCCTGGCGTGTGGTGCGCTCGGAAAGGTCGTTGGCACCGGCCAGGATTTCGGCCGTGGCCGTCTTGAGGGCACGCGAGGTCTCGCGCAGCTCGCTCACCATTTCGGCCAACTTGTCGGCGACATTGTTGGTCGAGGCCTTGAGCCGCCCGAAGGCGCCGGCATAGTCGCCCTGCATGCGTTCGCGCAGGTCGGCCCGGGAGAGGGCGCCCAGAACGGCATCGGCTTCATCCAGCGCCGTTTCGATCGAAGTGAGCATGCCATTGAGATTGTCGGCGATGCGGTCGATCTCGGGATCGCCATGGTGGCTGTCGAGACGGGCGGTGAAGTCGCCATTCATGGCCCGGGCAATCACGCCGTCGAAGGCAGACTGGAAGCGGGCCATGGTTTCGGCGCGGGCGCTGGTGCGTTCGGCTTCGGCGCGCTTGTTGACTTCGGCTTCGGCCACCTGGCGGCCATTGTCCCGGAAAGTCTCGAGGGCGCGGGCCATCTCACCCAGTTCATTCTTGGCCTCAGTTCCAGAGATGGCGACGTCGTAGTCGCCGCCAGAGAGTGTGCGCATCGTGTCGGTCATGCCGCCGATGGCACGGCCCAGCCAGCGGGCGGTGACGGCCGCGACGCCGATGCCGATGACGAGGCCGACAAGACCGACGGCGACGATGAAGATCAGCTGCAACTGCTGCTGGCTGGCAATCTGCGGACCAAGGGCGTTCTGCGCATCCTTGGCGCGATCGCTCATGGCATTGTAGAGTTCGCTCATCTGTATGCCGAGGTCGCGCAGCTGGGTGGTTTCGGCCGTCGCATAGGGGTCGGCACCACCAGCGATGGCGGTTTCGAGCTTGGTAAAGGCTGCGTCGTACTGCTGGGACTGAATGGTTACGGTCTCGATGGCATCCACCGAGACAGGATCGTTGACGAAGAAGGCCATGCCGTCGGCATCGGTGGTGCCGACGTCGAGGATCATTTCGCGAACACGAGCGGCCTGGTCGGCGGTCGGGGCTTGCAGGTAGTCGCCGAATTCCTGGCGCAGGGTTTCGACGTCGCGCACATAGTCGTTGATTTCCAGCGATTGGCGGGCCGCGTCGCGGTATTGATTGAACAGGCCTTCCGCCAGGAATGCCATGGCGACGGCCATGGCCGCGATGACGAGGATAACGGCGACAACGCTGACGAAGGCGGCGTAGATGCGGCCTTTTACGCTGGAAATGAGCTTCATCTTCAACTCCGAAAGATGCGTATAAATTCCAGCAAGGAAACTAATTATTGTTTACCATAGGCGCGGGAAACGCCGTTTTTTTGTGCAAACTACGGATTTTTCCGCATGCGCCATCGGCGAAAAACGAACAGGTTGTGCGCTAAGCGAACAAAGTGCGGGATGCGCCGAAAGTTGGACGGTGATGCCGGGTCGAGGCTTTGATTTCGTAACCATTGGGCGCTAAACACTCGAACCATTCCAAACTGGACGCGGCGACCTGCCGCAGCAGCAAGGCCCCGGATACGCCCCATGTCGGTCAGAGCCCGCCCTACGTCACCGCATCTGCAGATCTATCGCTGGACCGTCACCATGACGATGTCCATCCTTCACCGGGCCACCGGTATCGCCAATTACGCCGGCATGGCGCTCCTGGCGATCTGGCTCGGCGCGGCTGCCTTCGGGCAGGATCAGCTGACGATGGTCAACTACATCTACGGCAGCTGGTTCGGCCAGATCGTACTCTTCGGCTTCACCTGGAGCCTCGTGCATCACATGTGCGGCGGCCTGCGCCATTTCGTCTGGGACACGGCTGCGATGATGGAGCCGGGCCAGCGTGAAGCCATGGCCTGGGCCACGATCATCGCTTCGGTGATCATCACAATCCTGATCTGGACCGCTTTCGTGTGGATGGCCTGATATGCGTGAAACCGTCATAACCACCCAGACCATCGCCAATCCGAAGACCCACTACGGCGATGCCCGCGCCTCGACGCGGCACTTCATCACCCAGCGCGTTACCGGCGGCTTCAATGTCGTCTTTCTCGCGCTCCTGCTGTTCGTGGTCGTTCGCCTCGCCGGCCAGGATCGCGCCGATGTCGTGGCGCTGCTGGCCAACTGGTATATCGGCGTGCCTCTGGCGGTGCTGATCGCTATTGCCGCCGTTCACATGCGCAACGGCATGCGCGACACGCTCGAGGACTACATGCATGGGCGCATCTATAGCCTCGCCATGATGCTCAACACGCTGTTCTGCCTGGCCGTCGCCCTCGTCGGCGCCGGTTCCGTGCTCAAAATCGTCTTCTGGGGTTGATCGAGATGGCCAATTACGAACTGATCGACCACGAATTCGACGTGGTGGTGGTCGGCGCCGGCGGGGCGGGCCTGCGCGCAACCCTGGGCATGGCCGAGCAGGGGTTCAACACCGCCTGCATCACCAAGGTTTTCCCGACCCGCTCGCACACCGTCGCAGCCCAGGGCGGCATTGCCGCCTCGCTCCAGAACATGGGGCCCGACAGCTGGCAGTGGCACATGTACGACACCGTCAAGGGTTCGGACTGGCTGGGCGACAACGACGCCATGGAATACCTGGCGCGCGAAGCCCCGGCCGCGATCTACGAGCTCGAGCACTATGGCGTGCCGTTCTCCCGGACGCAGGAAGGCAAGATCTACCAGCGTCCGTTCGGCGGCCACATGACCGAATTCGGCGATGGCCCGCCGGTGCAGCGCACCTGCGCCGCGGCCGACCGCACCGGCCACGCCATCCTCCACACGCTCTATGGCCAGTCGGTCAAGAACGACGCCCAGTTCTTCATCGAATATTTCGCGCTCGACCTGATCATGGGCGAGAACGGCGAGTGCCAGGGCGTCATCGCCTGGAAGCTCGACGACGGCACGCTGCACCGGTTCCGCGCCAAGCTGGTGGTTCTGGCCACCGGCGGTTACGGCCGCTCCTACTTCTCGGCGACCTCGGCCCATACCTGTACCGGCGACGGCAACGGCATGGTGGCCCGCGCCGGCCTGCCGCTGCAGGACATGGAATTCGTGCAGTTCCACCCCACCGGCATTTATGGTGCCGGCGTTCTCATCACCGAGGGCGCGCGTGGCGAGGGCGGATACCTGACCAATTCGGAAGGCGAGCGCTTCATGGAGCGCTATGCGCCCAACGCCAAGGATCTGGCATCGCGCGACGTCGTCAGCCGCTGCATGACGCTCGAAATCCGCGAGGGACGTGGCGTCGGTCCCAAGAAGGACCACATCTATCTCCACCTCGATCATCTCGATCCCAAGGTGCTGCACGAGCGCCTGCCGGGCATTACGGAATCGGCCAAGATCTTCGCCGGTGTCGACCTGACCCGCGAGCCGATCCCGGTGCTGCCCACCGTGCACTACAATATGGGCGGCATTCCCGCGAACTATCACGGCGAGGTGCTCAACCCCACCGCCGAGGACCCAAACCGCATCGTGCCGGGCCTGATGGCCGTGGGCGAAGCGGCCTGTGCCTCGGTGCATGGCGCCAATCGCCTGGGCTCGAACTCGCTGACCGACCTCGTGGTGTTCGGCCGCGCCGCGGCCCTGCGCGCCGGCAAGGTGCTGGACAAGGCAGCCCCGGTTCCGGGGATCAACAAGGCCGAGGACGACAAGATCCTCGCCCGCTTCGATCGCCTGCGCAATGCCAACGGTTCGCAGCCGACGGCCAAGCTGCGCGACGAGATGCAGCGCACCATGCAGGCCGATGCGGCGGTGTTCCGCACTTCGGACTCGCTCAAGAACGGCGTGGCCGCCATGGGCGAAATTTACAAGCGCCTGCCGGACGTCAAGGTCACGGACCGCTCGCTGATCTGGAATTCCGATCTCGTGGAAACGCTCGAGCTCGAGAACCTGATGACCAGCGCCATCGCTACGGTCGTCTCGGCCGAGGCCCGTCACGAGTCGCGCGGCGCCCATGCGCATGAAGATTTCCCCAATCGCGACGATGTGGAATGGCGCAAGCACACGCTGGCGCATGTGAATGTGGAGACCGGCGATGTGACGCTGGGCTACAGGCCCGTCATCACCGATCCGCTGACCCCGCAGGACCAGGGCGGCATCGATCTCAAGAAGATCGCGCCCAAGGCCCGCGTCTACTGAGGTGTGCCACCTCTGCGACGAGCGCAGCTATGACGACTTTCGCCCGGCGCCCTGCGCGCCGAGCGATGCAAACAAGCAAGTTGAGACGGGTGGCCGCCCCGGCGCCGCCCCCGATGCCGGAGCCGAAAATGCGGACATTTCTCGTGGCGATCACGCTTCTGGCCTCGAGCAGCCTCGCCGTGATGGCGGCGCCGCCGAGCGCGGAACAGAAGGATGAATTCTACCGCGTCTGCATGGGCATCGCGCAGGATGCGGCGCTCTGCGGGTGCAAGGCGGACGCGGCCATGACGCTGATCGACGCGCGGTTCATGGACGTCGTCATCAGCTCGATGAAGGGCGGTTCGCCCGACGCATCCGACTACGACGCGTACAATACCTACGTCGCCAAATCGAACCAGATCTGCAAGCCGAACTATTGAGCTTTACGGGCGACCCAAGCGTCCGCTGAGAGGATATAAAACGATGGCCGAACTGACTTTGCGCAAGGCCGACCAGCCGCAGAAGGGCAAGACCTGGCCCAAGCCGCAGGGCGCCACGCGCCTCCGGGAATTCCACATCTACCGTTACGATCCGGACACGGAGGCCAATCCGCGCATCGACACCTATTTCGTCGATCTGGACAATTGCGGGCCGATGATCCTCGACGCGCTGCTCTACATCAAGAACAACACCGACCCGACGCTGACGCTCCGCCGCTCCTGCCGCGAGGGCATCTGCGGCTCGTGCTCGATGAACATCAACGGCCTCAATACCCTGGCCTGCACCAAGGGCATGGACGACTCCTCGGGTCCGATCAAGATCTACCCGCTGCCGCACATGCCCGTGGTCAAGGACCTCGTGCCTGACCTTACCAATTTCTATGCCCAGCACCGGGCGATCGAGCCCTGGCTCAAGACCACTTCGCCCACGCCGGAAAAGGAATGGACGCAGTCGGTCGAAAACCGCGCCAAGCTCGACGGGCTCTACGAGTGCATCCTCTGCGCCTGTTGCTCGACCTCGTGCCCGAGCTATTGGTGGAACGGCGAAAAATATCTCGGGCCCGCCGCGCTGCTGCAGGCCTATCGCTGGCTGATCGATTCGCGCGACGAGACCACGTCCGAGCGCCTCGACAATCTCGAAGACCCGTTCAAGCTCTATCGCTGCCACACCATCATGAACTGCGCCAAGGTTTGCCCCAAGGGCCTCAATCCGGCCAAGGCGATCGCCCAGATCAAGAAGATGATGGTGGAGCGCAAGGCGGCCTGAGGCCTAGCAGCCTCACCGGCAGCATATCTACAGGGTCACCCCGGCGCAGGCCGGGGTTCAATTTGGAGCCGCGCATGCATCCCGGACCTTCGCCGGGATGACACCCTGGCGCGCGAGATTTTCTGAGCTTCAGAGCCCCAATTCCGCCCGCGACGCCTGCGCCAGTGCCGCAATCAGCTCATCCGGCATCGGCCTGGCCGGCGAAAACGTCACGCCGGTCTTGCTCGCCTTGAGACCCGCCGCGGCAATGGCCTCGGCCTGCGTGCTGATCGCGCCCTTGCTGACATAGAGCCCGCACTGCTTGCTGAAGGCGCCATAGCCGGCAGCGACCACACTTCCCGTGCCAAAACCCGGCATGTCGTAGCGCATGATCTCATCAAGGCCCGGCAAGGCGTGAGCCAGTCGCGCGCGCAGATGGGTCAGGAGCGGCTGGAGCGTTTCGGGTGCGGCGTCGATATAGGCGTCATGATCGGCAAAGTTGGACATGAGCCCATCTTGTGCAATCGCGCCGGTCCGTGCAACCCGCCAAAACGAAGCGGCGGGACCCGAAGGCCCCGCCGCGTCTTCACTCTGTGGCAGCAGGGCTCAGCGCAGCACGATCTTGCCCTGTTCGAAAAGCGCCTTGCAGTCGGCGGCGTCCTTTTCAAGGTCGCTGTCGAGCAGGGTCGAGGCAACGCCCGGACCTTCGAAGCGCGGGTCGTCGCAGATGTTGTCATTGGCGTAGGACGAGGAATTGTCGCCGAAGTCGATTTCCGAGGAATCGTAGGGCGCGCCCAGGATGTAGTTGGGGTCGAAGACCGGCTTGATCGAGATTTCGCCGGCTTCCTCGAGGGCGCGGCAATCGGTGGCATCACCCATCACGTCGTAGCTCGAAAGTTTCTTGGCCATGCCCGGACCGGCAAAGCGCCAGTCGTCGCACTGGCCGTCATTGGCCCATTCCGAGGTATCCGAGCCGTAGTCGAAGGCGCCGCCGAGCTGTTCGGCAGACTTCAGCGAGGCCGTTCCGGCGAGGAAGGCGGCACGGCAATCGCTGGCATCCTTCATGCGTTCGCTGTCGGATGGATCGGATACGACGCCCGAGCCGACAAAGTCCGGATCGTCGCATTCGCCGTCATTGGGCCACGCACCGCTGTCATCGCCGAAGTCGATACGGGCTGCGAGCGCCTCGATCACCGAGCTGGAGACCGGCGTCATCGGGGCATCGCCGGCTTCGCTCGCCAACGTGATCGTGCCATCCTCGAACGCCTTGCGGCAGTCGGTGGCGTCGCGCATGATATCGACATCGGATGGCTCGGTGGCCATGCCTGACCCGACGAAGCGCGGGTCGTCGCATTCCTGGTCGTTCGCCCATTCCGAGCTGTCGTCGCCAAAGTCGATATCGGCGATGGTGGTGGCGTCGCTCTCACCCACCAGCGTCACGGTGCCGGCCTCGAAGGCGGCACGGCAATCGGTGGCGTCGCGGCCGATATCGACGTCTTCCAGTTCGGAGGCCGAACCGGTGCCGGCAAAGCGCGGATCATCGCATTCGCCGTCGTTGGCCCATTCGGACGTGTCGTCACCGAAGTCGATATCTTCGGGACGCGTGCTGGCGGGTGCGGCAGTCGCCGCAGTGTCGTCGCCATCGGTGTCGACCAGGCTGATGGAGCCGGCTTCGAACAAGGTCCGGCAGTCGGTCGCGTCCTTGGCGATGTCGGCATCCTCGAGTTCGCTGGCCATGCCGGTGCCGGTGAAACGCGGATCGTCGCATTCGCCGTCATTGGCCCATTCCGAGCTGTCATCGCCGAAGTCGATCGCAGGCCGCGCCGTGTCGGCGGCCGGCTCGGCGGTTTCGGTCGTGGCCGAGGTTGCCGGCGCTGCGGCCAGCTTTCCATCCTCGCCGTCGGCCAGGGTTATCTTGCCATCTTCAAAGGCGGTGCGGCAGTCGGTGGCATCCTTGCCGCGGTCTGCGTCTTCCAGCTCGGCAGCCGAACCTTCGCCGGTAAAGCGTGGATCGTCGCACTCGCCGTCATTGGCCCACTGGGACGAATCATCGCCGAATTCGATGTCGGCACTGGTCTGCGCCAGGCTCGGCCCGTTCAGGCCTGCGACAAGGATCAGCACGAGGCTCGCCGTGCCCAGACCCCGGTTGAATGCACGCATGAAATGGTCTCCCTCAACACTCAGATGCCGCTTTAGTGATCACCACCTTATAGCGGCTTTATGGCAGCCAGAAGTGAGAATGCGTCAGCTCGGTTCCTCGGCCGCCGCGCGATTGCGCGTTTCGCGACGGGCAAACCACCACGATCCGAGCAGCACCATGGCCGTGCCCAGCGCATGGATCCAGGTGAATTCCTCGCCCAGGATGAAAACGGCCAGAACAATGGTGATGATCGGTCCGAACGAGGCCGTGGACGAGGTGGCGCGCGGTCCGATACGGGCGATGGCGCCGTTGAGGAGGAACGACGGCAGCACCGTGCCGAAGACGCCCAGCATCAGCCCCAGAAACCAGACATAGGGCGAGAAGGTCGCATAGGTCGATGGCCCGTCGACCACGAGGCTTTGGCCGATGGCGAGCACTGCCGCAGTGGACATGCCGATGCAGGTGAAGAGCGCCGATCCGATCGCCAGCATCTGGCGCTTGGCGAAGTGCTGATAAAGCGCGAATGTCAGGGCGGATCCCAGAACCAGGGTGGTGCCGAGCAACAGGCCGTCCGGGCGTACCGTCAGGTTCCAGGCGAAGATGACGAGCAGGCCGCCATAGCTCAGCAGCATGGCCGGCACGAGGTTCCAGTTCATGCGATCGCCGAAGAACCAGACGCCGAACAGCAGGACGAAGAACGGGTAGGTGAACAGTACCAGCCGTTCGTATTGCGCGGACACGAAGGCGAGGCCTGCGAAGTCGAGATAGCTCGAAAGATAGTAGCCGAGGGCGCCAACGGCCATGGTGGCGGCAAGACGGCCCGGCGTCAGCAGCGGGCGCAGCTGCGGGTTGCGCCGCATCAGGGAAACGAGGATGACGAGATACACCGGCAGCGCCACGAGCATGCGCAGCGCCAGCGCCGCCTCGGTGCTCACGCCCTCGGCGAAGGCGAGCTTGATGAAGATGCCCTTGGTCGAAAAAAGCGCGGCACCGGCAAGCGCGAGGCCGAAGCCAACGGAGTCGATCGAGGTGGAGCTATGGGCGGGAGCGGGCGTGGTCATGGGCAAGTTTTTATGCCCGCGCGTCGCGCTTTCAAAGCCGCCTTAGCCACTTTCCGTCCAGCGGCACCAAGGCTGTTATCGGATGTCGACCACCCACGGTTGCGCCCACGAACCGTGGAAAGGAAAAAGCCCGTTGGAAACCATCAACCGCGCGGATGCGCCTTGGCGTAGCTTTCGAGCAGCCGCTCGGTGTCGACCTGGGTGTAGATCTGCGTCGTCGAAAGGCTGGCGTGACCCAGCAGCTCCTGGATGGCGCGCAGGTCGCCGCCGCGGCCCAGGAGATGGGTCGCAAAGGAATGCCGCAGCGCATGCGGCGTGGCCGATGGTGGCAGGCCAAGCGCCGAGCGCAGGTTTTCCATGCGCAGCTGGATAAGGCGCGGTGACAGCGGACCGCCCCGCTTGCCGCGGAACATCGGTTCATCCGCCTCGGGCTGGAAGGGCGAAAGCGCGAGATAGGCGTCGATGCTCTGGCGGACCGCGCCGATCAGCGGCACCAGGCGCACCTTGCCACCCTTGCCGGTGACCCGCAGCGTATCGCTTTCGAGATCGGCACGGGTCAGAGACAGGGCCTCGGAAATGCGCAGGCCAGCGCCGTAGCAGAGGGCGATCACCGCCATGTCACGTGCGCCGATCCATGGTTCTTCTTCCATGGCCTCTGTCTCGGTGATGGTGCGCTTGGCCTCGACGACGCTCAGCGCCTTGGGCAGCGAGCGGGCGACCTTGGGGGTGCGGACGACATTGAGCGCGTCCGTCGCCAGCGTGCCGTCGCGCTCGAGAAAGGCGAAGAAGCTCTTGAGCGAGGACAGCACGCGGGCCAGCGATCGCGAGCCGAGCGTTTCCGTGCGGCGCTGGGCCATGAACGCCCTGATATCGGCGCCGCGCATGTCCCTCAGCGCAGCGAGGGTGACAGGACCGCCCATATGGCCGGCAAGGAAACTCATGAACTGGTCGAGGTCGCGTCCATAGGCTTCGAGGGTCTTGGGAGCCAGGCGACGGACCGCGCCGAGGTCGCGCAGCCAGGCAAGGATGCGGTCCCGGACGAAGTCATCGGTGGCAAAGGCGCTGTCGGTCATGCATCCAGTCTATTGGGCGAGGGTGAACGGATCCCTAGCGTCGCCCTGAACACTCCGTGAACGTCGGGCCGGGTATGGGGCGGATGGAATCGCTTGCATTGGCCGCGCCGTGGTGCGAACAGAACAGGCACAAATGATCGATCGCCCGGACATTGTCGCAGTCATGGTGGGGGTGGCCGTCGAGGGCCCCTACAGCTATCGCGTGCCCGAGGGAATGCTGGTGGAGCGCGGGTCCATCGTGGCGGTGCCGCTCGGGCCCAGGCTGATCCTTGGCGTGGTCTGGGGGCCACCCAAGGATCTCATCGCCCACAACCGGCTGCGCGATATTGCCCATGTCTATGACGTTCCCGCCCTCAGCGAGGAATTGCTGCGCACGGTGGAATGGGTGGCCCGCTATACGCTGGCCGCGCCCGGGCAGGTGTTGCGCGGGGTGCTGCGCTCGCCCGAGGCGCTGGATGCGCCCAAGCCGGTCATCGCCTATCGCCGCACCGGGCACGAGCCGGAAAAGCTCACGCCCGCACGGCTGCGCGTCCTCGATTGCCTCATGGACGACATGGCGTGGCCCAAGCCGGCCCTGATCGGCGCCAGCGGCGTCTCGTCATCGGTGATCGACGGGCTGGAGCGGGCAGGGGCGGTGGAAAAACTCGAAATCCCGGCACCCCCGGTGGTGATGCCGCCCGATCCCGACGACAATCCGGCCCGGCTCAGCCCCGAGCAGCAGGCGGCGCTCGACCAGATCCTGGCACTCGACGCCCACCAGTTCGGCGTCGCGCTGCTCGATGGCGTCACCGGCGGCGGCAAGACCGAGGTGTTCTTCGAAGCCGTGGCCGATACGCTGCGCGCCGGACGTCAGGCACTGGTGCTGCTGCCTGAAATCGCCCTCACCAATACCTTCATCGACCGCTTCACCCGCCGGTTCGGCACGCGGCCCGCCGAGTGGCATTCCGACATGACCCCGGTGCAGCGCTCCAAGGTGTGGCGCGGGGTGCTCGAGGGCACGGTGCGGGCCGTGGTGGGCGCCCGTTCGGCACTGTTCCTGCCGTTCCGCGAGCTGGGCCTGCTGGTGCTCGACGAGGAGCATGACGGCGCCTATAAGCAGTCCGAGGGCTTCACCTATCATGCCCGCGACATGGCGGTGCTGCGCGCCAATCTTGCCCAGGCCCGGGTGGTCCTCTCCTCGGCGACGCCTTCGGTGGAATCGCGCAACAATGCCAATGTGGAGCGCTATGCGCATGTGCGGCTCGAAAGCCGGTTTGCGCAAGCGGCCATGCCCGATGTCACGGCCATCGACATGCGCATCGACGGGCCGGAGAAAGGCGAGTGGATCGCCCCCGGCCTCGCGCGTGAAGTGTTCGCGGCGCTCGACCGGGGTGAGCAGGCGCTGCTTTTTCTTAACCGGCGCGGCTATGCTCCGCTGACGCTCTGTCGCTCCTGCGGGCACCAGTATCAATGCCCCGATTGCTCCGCATGGATGGTTGAGCATCGCTTTCGCGGCGTGCTCATGTGCCACCATTGCGGCCACGAGATGCGCACGCCCAAGGCCTGCGGGGAATGCGGCGAGCCCGAATCGCTGGTGGCGGTGGGGCCGGGCATCGAGCGGGTCGCTGAAGAAGCGGCAGTGCGCTTCCCCGATGCGAGGCGCGTGCTGCTGTCCACCGACATGGGCAGCCATGCCCAGCTGCGCGAACGCTTCTCCGAAGTCGAACGCGGCGAATACGATCTCATCATCGGCACGCAGCTGGTGTCCAAGGGGCACCATTTCGAGAAGCTCTCGGTCGTTGGGGTGCTCGATGCCGATCTCGGGCTCGCCCATGGCGACCCTCGCGCTGCCGAAAAGACCTTCCAGATCCTAACCCAGGTGGCCGGTCGCGCCGGCCGGGCCTCGCGCCACGGCAAGGCGTTTCTCCAGACCTACCATCCCGATCACCCAGTCATGAAGGCGATGGTCTCGGGCGATCGCGAGGCCTTTTATGCCCAGGAGCTGCTCGCACGGGAAGCCGGCGGCATGCCGCCCTTCGGCCGCCTTGCAGCGCTGATCGTTTCGGCCAACGAACAGCAGTCGGCCATGGCCTTTGCGCGGTTGCTGCTGTCCGCCGCGCCGATGGCCGAGGGCGTGCGCCTTTTCGGCCCGGCGGACGCGCCCATCGCCATGATCCGCGGTCGACACCGGGTGCGCCTTCTGGCCCAGTCGGGCAAGGATTTCGACCTTTCGGGCTATATGCGCTTCTGGCTCGGCAATGCCGAAAAGCCCAAGGGCGACGTCCGGATCCAGATCGACATCGATCCGATGAGCTTCATGTAGGTTTTTGCGCGTGTGGGCCGGTGGCCGTCGCGCTGACTTCACGCCCCGCCTGCGACACTTTCGACACGTCTGAATCCGCCCCCGATGCCTTGCATGGCCGGCTTGGCCTGTGTTAGAGCGGGCGCGACTTTTATAGGGGTCCGGCTCGAACCCCGTTTCCGAGCACGTCCAAGCGTTCAAAACCCGCCCGGGCTCCGGTCAACGGAACCACCAAGAGGGTCGGCTAAAAAGAGGGTGAAGCGGCATTGGCAGCGCAGAATTCAGTGCTTACCCAGATTGCGCGGCCATATGCGTCAGCGCTGTTTGATCTCGCTCAGAGCGAGAACCAGCTGGCTCAGGTCGAGACCAGTCTCTCCGATGTTGCCCGCCTGATTGGTGAAAGCGACGATTTCTCGCGCTATCTGCGCTCGCCGGTGATTTCGGGCGACGTCAAGGCCTCGGCGCTCAACGCGATCCTGGGCAAGGCGACGGTCAATCCGCTGGTTGCCAACTTCCTGCGCCTCGTGGCCAAGAACGGCCGCCTCTTCGCGCTCGATACCATCATTGCCGTGTTCCGCGAGCTGGCTGCTGCCGCACGCGGCGAAGCCACGGCCGAGGTGACCTCGGCTGCTCCGCTGACCGATGCGCAGGCCAAGTCGCTGGCCGAGACGCTCAAGGCCAAGCTGGGCAAGACCGTCACGCTCAACCAGTTCGTTGATCCCTCGCTGATCGGCGGCCTTCAGGTGAAGGTCGGCAGCCAGATGATCGACTCATCCCTCAAGACAAAACTCGCTGCGATGAAGATCGCCATGAAAGAGGTCGGATAATGGACATCAAAGCCGCGGAAATTTCTGCGATCCTCAAGGACCAGATCAAGAATTTCGGCCAGGAAGCCCAGGTTTCCGAAGTCGGTCAGGTGCTCTCCGTCGGTGACGGTATTGCCCGCGTCTACGGTCTCGACAACGTGCAGGCCGGTGAGCTCGTGGAGTTCCCGGGCGGCGTCAAGGGCATGGCCCTCAACCTGGAAGCCGACAATGTCGGCGTCGTGATCTTCGGCACCGACCGTGCCATCAAGGAAGGCGACGTCGTCAAGCGCACCGGCGCCATCGTGGATACCCCGGTTGGTCCGGGCCTGCTCGGCCGCGTGGTCGATGGCCTGGGCAACCCGATCGACGGCAAGGGCCCGATCGTCCACACCGAGCGTAGCCGCGTCGACGTCAAGGCGCCGGGCATCCTGCCGCGCAAGTCCGTGCACGAGCCCATGTCCACCGGCCTCAAGGCCATCGACGCGCTGATTCCGATCGGCCGCGGCCAGCGCGAGCTGGTCATCGGTGACCGCCAGACCGGCAAGACCGCCATCATTCTCGACACCTTCCTCAACCAGAAGCCGGCCCACGAAGCCAATGCTTCGGACACCGACAAGCTCTACTGCATCTACGTCGCCGTGGGTCAGAAGCGCTCGACCGTCGCCCAGTTCGTGCGTCAGCTCGAAGAATCGGGCGCGCTGCCCTACTCGATCGTGATCGCCGCAACCGCTTCGGACCCGGCTCCGCTCCAGTACATCGCGCCGTTCACCGGCTGCGCCATCGGCGAGTGGTTCCGCGACAACGGCAAGCATGCCGTGATCGCCTATGACGACTTGACCAAGCAGGCCGTTGCCTACCGTCAGATGTCGCTGCTGCTGCGTCGTCCGCCGGGCCGCGAAGCTTACCCGGGCGACGTGTTCTACCTGCACAGCCGTCTGCTCGAACGCGCTGCCAAGATGAACGAAGACCATGGTCTTGGTTCGCTGACCGCTCTGCCGGTCATCGAAACGCAGGCAAATGACGTGTCGGCCTATATCCCGACCAACGTGATCTCGATCACCGACGGCCAGATCTTCCTCGAGACCAACCTGTTCTTCCAGGGCATCCGCCCGGCCGTGAACGTCGGTCTCTCGGTGTCGCGCGTGGGTGGTTCGGCCCAGGTCAAGGCCATGAAGCAGGTTGCCGGCTCGCTCAAGGGCGAACTCTCGCAGTATCGCGAAATGGCCGCCTTCGCCCAGTTCGGTTCGGATCTCGACGCTGCGACCCAGCGTCTGCTGAACCGCGGTGCGCGCCTGACCGAGTTGCTCAAGCAGCCGCAGTTCAGCCCGCTCAAGACCGAAGAACAGGTCGCGGTGATCTTTGCCGGCGGTCAGGGCTACCTGGACTCGGTTCCGGTCGCCAAGGTCCAGGATTTCGAAAAGCACATCCTGTCGAACCTGCGTTCCAAGCACGCCGATCTCTTGAAGACCATCGCGACCGAAAAGGCTCTGAGCGACGATACGCGCGCCAAGCTGAAGTCGGCTCTCGACGACATCAAGAAGACCTACGCGGCCTAAAGCCTGAAGGAGACGACAGGCAATGCCGTCGCTAAAGGACCTAAAAAACCGGATCGACTCGGTCAAATCGACCCAGAAGATCACCAAGGCCATGCAGATGGTCGCGGCGGCCAAGCTCCGTCGTGCCCAGGAAGCCGCCGAAGCCGCCCGTCCCTATGCCGAACGCATGGGCAAGGTTCTGGCAGCGCTCGGCGCCGTCTACGATGGCCAGGAAAATGCACCGGTGCTGCTTGGCGGCACCGGCAAGGACCAGGTGCATCTGCTCGTGGTCGCAACCGGTGAACGTGGTCTGGCCGGCGGGTTCAACTCGTCGATCGCCCGCCTCGCCCGCGACCATGCCCAGAAGCTCATCGCCCAGGGCAAGACCGTCAAGATCCTGACCGTGGGCCGCAAGGGCCACGACATTCTGCGCCGCCAGTATCCGGAATTGATCGTCGATACGTTCAACTTCCGCGAGGTCAAGCAGGTTGGTTTCACCCAGGCCCAGCAGGTCGCCGACAAGGTGCTTGCGATGTTCGCCGCCGGTGAATTCGACGTGGCGACGCTGTTCTTTGCCAAGTTCGGCTCGGTGATTTCGCAGGTGCCGACGGCCCAGCAGATTATTCCGGCCAAGCTGGAAAAGGTCGACGGCGAAGGCGAAGCTGCGGCGTCTGCCGTGCCTTACGAATATGAGCCGAGCGAAGAAGCCATCGTCGAGGATCTGTTGCCCCGCAACATCTCGGTGCAGGTGCTACGCGCGCTGCTCGAAAACTCCGCCTCGTTCTACGGTGCGCAGATGTCCGCCATGGACAACGCGACCCGCAATGCCGGGGAAATGATCGGCAAGCTGCAGCTGAGCTACAACCGCCAGCGCCAGGCCCAGATCACCAAAGAACTCATCGAAATCATTTCGGGCGCGGAAGCGCTCTAACCGCATAGCGAGGACGAACAAATGGCAGACAAAAAGGCCGGTCGCGTATCGCAGGTCATCGGCGCCGTCGTCGACGTCGTTTTCGACGATCACCTGCCCGCCATCCTGAACGCGCTTGAAACCACCAACAATGGTCAGCGTCTGGTTCTGGAAGTTGCCCAGCACCTGGGTGAGAACGCCGTGCGCACCATCGCCATGGACACGACCGAAGGTCTGGTTCGCGGCACCGAAGTAAACGATACCGGCGCTTCGATCTCGGTTCCGGTCGGCGACGAGACCCTCGGCCGCATCATGAACGTCATCGGCGAGCCGATCGACGAAGCCGGTCCGGTTGTCACCTCCGGCCGTCGCGAAATCCACCAGGAAGCGCCGTCCTTCGTCGAGCAGTCCCCGGAAGCCGAAGTGCTGGTCACCGGCATCAAGGTCGTTGACCTGATCGCTCCCTACGCTCGTGGCGGCAAGATCGGCCTGTTCGGTGGCGCCGGCGTGGGCAAGACCGTGCTGATCCAGGAACTGATCAACAACGTCGCCAAGGCGCATGGTGGTTACTCGGTGTTCGCCGGCGTGGGTGAACGCACCCGCGAAGGCAACGACCTCTACCACGAAATGATCGAATCGGGCGTGAACAAGGACCCGCATGAGAACGGTGGTTCGGCCGCCGGTTCCAAGTGCGCCCTCGTGTTCGGCCAGATGAACGAGCCCCCCGGTGCCCGTGCCCGCGTCGCTCTGACCGGTCTGACCGTCGCCGAGCACTTCCGCGACCAGGGCCAGGACGTGCTGTTCTTCGTGGACAACATCTTCCGCTTCACCCAGGCTGGCGCCGAAATGTCGGCTCTGCTGGGCCGTATTCCGTCTGCCGTGGGTTACCAGCCGACGCTGTCGACCGACATGGGCGCGATGCAGGAACGCATCACCACCACGACCAAGGGCTCGATCACCTCGGTGCAGGCCGTGTACGTGCCCGCCGACGACTTGACCGACCCGGCGCCGGCAACGACCTTCGCTCACCTTGACGCGACGACCGTTCTCAACCGCGCCATCTCGGAAAAGGGCATCTACCCGGCCGTGGATCCGCTGGCTTCGAACTCGCGTATTCTTGACGCGAACGTCGTCGGTCAGGAGCACTATGACACCGCCCGTCAGGTGCAGTCGATCCTGCAGAAGTACAAGGCTCTCCAGGACATCATCGCCATCCTGGGCATGGACGAGCTTTCCGAAGAAGACAAGCTGACCGTGGCCCGCGCCCGCAAGATCGAGCGCTTCATGTCCCAGCCCTTCGACGTGGCCGAAGTGTTCACCGGTTCGCCGGGCGTGTTCGTGCAGCTCGAAGACACCATCAAGGGCTTTGCCGGCCTCGTGCGTGGTGACTATGACCACCTGCCCGAAGCTGCCTTCTACATGGTCGGCACGATCGAAGACGCCGTTGCCAAGGCCCAGAAGCTGGCTGCCCAGGCTGCCTAATTTTGCAATTCGGGCTCGCCGTTCGCGGCGGGCCCTCTGCATAGACCCCCGCGTTTCGGGCTATCTCCGTTAAGGGACCAAAAGAATGGCTGAAGGCCTCAAGATCGAGATCGTGTCGCCTGAGCGGCTGGTGTTGTCCGAGACCGTCGTTTCGGTCACCGTGCCCGGCACGGAAGGCTATTTCACCGTGATGCATGACCACGCGCCGTTCATGACGACGCTGAAGCCGGGCTTCATCACCGTGACCAAGGATGCCGGCACGGCCGACATCTATTTCGTCAAGGGTGGCTTCGCCGACGTTTCGCCGACCGGCCTGACCATTCTGGCCGAGCAGTCAGTGCCGTTCACCGAATTCGACCATGCCGACCTGCAGACGCAGATCCAGGCCGCGCAGGACGAGCTCACTCGCGCCGAAAGCCCGGAAGACAAGTCCTACGCCCAGGAAGTGGTGTCGGGCCTGCTCAACCTCGCAGTCGAAGCCCAGCAGCTCAACGGCGCGCACGTCCACTAAGCGACACCCACGCGACCGACTTCCGAGTGCCCGCGCCAGCGGGCACTTTTGTTTTAGGGCCACCGCGTCGCGCTGTCCCATGCAACTGCTCCGCCCTCGGGCTTGACCCGAGCGTCACTTCCCCGCGCACCGAAGCGGCAAGGGAAGGACGCGCGCGCCCGCCGGGCAGGCCCCACAGCGGAACAACATATTGGATGGGGCGGTCGTGTTGGCGCTGGATTCCGGAGCCAGTGCACGATCCTCAAGAGCAATTTTTTGCTTTGAAAACGGGCAGTGCGCTCAGCGATTGAGCAAGCCTCTGATATTGCTTGAGATTTGTCCCCTCTCAACTCCTGATTAACCCTTAGGCCGCATGCTGCAACCTGGGCATAGGGAAACCGGGCAATGACGGCCGGTGCTCGGGGGTACGATCATGGGTTCCATCCTGCGCAACATGCGCCTCACCTTCGCCATTTCCAGCATGACGATCGGGGCGATCACGCTGGCCATCCTGGCGGTGCTCGGCGGGCTCTATTTCAGCCTCAGCCGGTCCGTGGCCGACGATGAAGCCAAGGCGCTGACCGATACCACCCGCATTGCCGCGCAGATCCTGCAGGTCAACCTGCCCAGCCTCGAGGTTGGCGTGGACGAGGCGGGCAACGTCGTTTCGCTCTCGGCGCGCAGCATGCCGCGCTTCCGCACCCACGACGTGATCGACACCGTGGCGCGTGTGGCCGGACAGGACGTCGCCGTCTATGTCTACGATCCCGAAACCGGGCCGGACATGATCGTGGGCAGTACGAGCCTTGTCGATCCGCTCGGCGAGCGACGCCTCGGTGAAAGCCTGGTTGCAGGGATGCCGATCTTCGATGCGCTCGCCGCCAACCAGGCCGTGCAGTCGCAGGCACACTTCGCCGGTACGAACTATCTTCTCAACTACGTGCCCATCGCCACGGCCGACGGCGTCGTCATCGGGGCGCTTATGGTGGCCGTCGACCGGGCACCGCTGGTTGCCGTGCTGGCGAGCACGATGACCGTGCTGGGTGCGGTCGCGCTCGCCGGGCTCCTCGTCACCGGCATCCTTGCGCTCTTCGTGGCCCGCAAGCTGATGCGGCCCATTCCACAATTGGCCGGGGTGATGGAGGCGCTCGCCGAGGGGCATCTTGACGCCGAAGTCCCCTACACGGCCCAGCGCAACGAGATCGGGGCCATGGCCCGCGCGGTCGAAGTGTTCCGCAGCAATGCCGTCGAAAAGGCCGCGCTCGATGCGCAGGCGCGCCAGCATCTGGCCGAGGCGGCCGATCATACCGGGCAGCTGCAGGCCATTTCGCGCAGCCAGATCGTCGTCGAATTCTCGCTCGACGGGACCGTGCTGACCGCCAACGATAATTTCCTCGCCCTCCTCGGCTATCGTCTCGAAGACGTGGTCGGGCGCCCCAATGCGCTGTTTCTCATCGACGCCGATCCGGCCAGCCCCGGCTACCGGGAATTCTGGCACGATCTTTCGCAGGGGGCGTTCAAGAGTGGCGAATATCGCCGCCGCACCCGTTCCGGCCAGGAAGTCTGGATCCAGAGCACGTTCACGCCGATCTTCGATGCCGATGGCACCGCCTACAAGGTTGTGCAGTTCGCCACCGACGTGACCGCCCGCAAGACCTCGGTCGCGGCCATCGGCACGGGCCTGCAGCAGCTGGCCGAGGGTGATCTCACCAGCACTATCGCGACGCCGTTTCCGCCCGAATTCGAGGATCTGCGGTTGGCTCTCAACGGCACTGTCGAGCGCTTTGCCGATGTGGTGGGGCAGTTGCGCGAAACGACGCGCGCCCTGCGCACCGCCAGTGGCGAGTTGCTGTCCGGCGCCAACGACCTTTCCGAACGTACCACCCGCCAGGCCGCGACGATCGAGGAAACCTCGGCCGCGATGGAGCAGCTGGCCGCGACGGTGGCCAGCAATGCCGGCATGGCCGAAGAAGCGGCGGGCAAGGCCGAGACCGTATCGCGCGTTGCTGCCGAAAGCGGCTCGGTGATGGGCGAGGCAACCGGGGCCATGGAGCGGATCAGCCAGTCCTCGGCGCGCATTTCCAACATTATCGGGTTGATCGACGACATCGCGTTCCAGACCAATCTGCTGGCGCTCAATGCCTCGGTGGAAGCGGCGCGGGCCGGTGACGCGGGCAAGGGCTTTGCCGTCGTGGCCGTGGAAGTGCGGCGGCTGGCACAAAGCGCGGCCAGCGCCTCGGCCGATGTGAAGGCCCTGGTCGAGCAGAGTGCCAGCGAGGTCGAGGGCGGTTCGCGTCTCGTCAGTGCGGCCGGCGACAAGCTGCGGGCCATGCTCGACGCGGTGCGCGAGAACAGCGATCTGGTGCGTTCCATTGCCCGGGCGAGCCGCGAACAGGCGGCCTCGATCGAGGAGGTCAACACGGCCGTGCGCACGCTCGATCAGATGACCCAGCACAATGCGTCGCTGGTCGAGCAGACCAACGCCGTCATCGCCCAGACCGAGGGCCAGACGCAGTCCCTCGATATGATCGTCGACGTGTTCACGCTGGGTGAGGATGATGCCGAACCCGGTCGTGCCAGCAGCCGCGCCGCCTGATCAGGCCAAGGCGGCGCCCACCAGCGCGCGGGCATGCAGTTCGGTCGTGTCATAGGTGGGCAGGGCGGACGAGCTGTCGTCGATCAGCATGCCGATTTCGGTGCAGCCCAGGATCACGGCCTGGGCCCCCCGGGCCGCCATGCGGTCGATGGCCGCCTGGTAGACCTGGCGCGATGCGTCCCTGACAATGCCCTTGCACAGCTCGTCGTAGATGATGCCATTGAGATTGGTGTGATCCACTTCGGGCACGATGGGCGTGAGGCCGCGGCTGGCGAGGCGTTCCTTGTAGAAGCCCATTTCCATGGTGAAGCGCGTGCCCAGGAGGCCCACGGTATCGAAGCCGTCGGCCAAGAGGGCATCGGCCGTCGGATCAGCGATGTGGACGAAGGGAATGCCGACGCCCTCGAGCATGAGATCGGCCACGACATGCATGGTATTGGTGGCAAGGCCCAGCACCTGGGCCCCTGCATCCTCGAGCGAGCGCGCCACGGCGTTCAGCTGCCGGCCGGCCTCGTCCCAATGGCCCAGCGACTGCAGTTCGGCGACAGGGGCGAAATCAACGGAGTGCAGGATCAGCGGCGCCGAGTGCAGGCCGCCGCGCAGGCGGGCCGTCTCGCGGTTGATGGCGGCATAGTAATGCGCACTCGATTCCCAGCTCATGCCGCCGATGAGGCCGATGGTCTTCATGGCCTCAGCCCTGGCCGAAGCGTTGCGGAATGTCGCGGAAGGCATCGACCACGAGGTCATAGGCCGGCCGCTTGAACGGCACGATGAGGCCCGGCACGCGGCTCAGGCGCTCCCAGCGCCACGCGCCGAACTCGGCCTTGTGCTTGCCGCCACCGGGCGCAACGACGTCGATTTCGGCCTCGTTGCCGGTAAAGGCAAAGGCGAACCAGCGCTGGCGCTGGCCGCGGTATCTGCCCTTGAAGGCGACTCCCAGCAGCTCGTCAGGCAGATCGTAGTGGATCCATTCCGGCGCTTCGGCGAGCAGGCTCACGGAGGTCATGCTGGTTTCCTCGTAGAGCTCGCGCAGGGCCGCGGCCAGAGGATCTTCCCCCGCGTCGATCCCGCCCTGCGGCATCTGCCAGGCAAAGCCCTGGGCTGCGGACTGGTCGGGATCGCCCTCGAACTTGCGTTGTCCGAGAAAGACATTGCCCGCCGGGTTGAACACGGCGACGCCGACGCAGTCGCGATAGGGCAGCGCTTCGCGAGCGGGCTTGGTGGTCATGGCGCAAACCTTATTTCATCAGGGCGCTTGCCGGGACAAGCGCGATGCCCTTGGCATCGAGTTCCCGCGCCCATTCGGACACGGCCTGCACCGAAATGGGCAGGGCGCTCACAATACCAATGGCGCTGCCCGTTTGCAGCGCCTGGTTTTCAAGGCTGGCAAGCGCCGACTGGATGGCTGCGCGGGCGGGGTTGACGTCGATCAGCGTCGAGGCGCGGGCAAAGGGCATGCGGTTGGCATTGGCCAGTTGCGGGGCCACGGAGCGGTTGGACGAGCCATCGTCCAGATAGCCCAGGCCACGGGCGCCAAGCTCTTCCATCACGGGCGCCATGTCGGCTGCCGAGGCCGTGAAGCGCGCGCCCATATTGTTGATGACGCCGATATAGCCGCCAAAGCGGGCCATCAGCCAGAACAGCTTCTCGAGATTGGCGCGCGGCTCCTCGTCGGTAAGGATCGTGTGGGGGCCGGGGTCGTTCTGCGGATAATCAAAGGGTTCGAGCGGCACTTCGAGCATCACTTCGTGCCCGGCGGCGCGGGCGGCCGCGACGGTGTTTTCGAGGCTGCGGCCGTAGGGCGCAAAGGCCAGGGTCACCTCGTCGGGCAACTGATCAATGGCGTCGAGCGAGCCCTGCTCGTTGATGCCGAGGCCGGTCACGACCACGGCGATCATTGGACCGCCCGCGGCCAGTGCCGCGTCGGCCGGACGGCGATAGGCGGCAAAGGGCGTGAGACCGGTTCCCGACATGCGCGGAATAGTGCCGGCCGAGGTTTCTTCGCTGAGATCGGGCAGGGCGCCGAAGCGATCGGGCACCTGGCCGAGCGCAGTGCCGCCTGATGGGCCCGGCTGGGGCAGCGCCACGACGGAGCCGCCTGCGGGAAACTGCTCGGGATCGGCGGTGATGGTGGCGGGGCGGCTGGCCGCCGAATGGGCGATGCTGTTGCCGTCGCGCGTCGAGGTGATCGCCACGTCCTGGCTCGGGCGGCCGCCATTTGGGTCGTCGACAAGGTAGAGCCGCAGCGCCACGCCGCCGATGATCAGGAAGATGGCGATGAACAAGAGGCGCGCCAGGGGGAAATGCATGCGCCCGCGCCGGTCCTGGTTCCGGCGCTTTCGCCCGGTCAGCGGCGTGGACAGATCATTGGCCATTGGCAGCGCTCATCCCCGGCTGGGTCGACATGGAATGCGGCGCGAATCAAGGCGTCGCATTCCCGATTCTAGCACGATCGCCGGGCCTATTCGGCCTTGGGCGGATAGGCGTCGTTGGTCTCTTCGCCCTTGATCAGCCGCAGTGCGTACTGGAGCTGGGTGTCTTCGGCCTTCTCGGCCGGGACATAGACGGACGAGCCGACGCTGGCTTCTTCCTGGCCCTCGATAGTGATGTGGCCTTCGAGGCCCGCTTCACCGATGATCTCGTCGCGGCCCTGGAATTCCTCCGGAACGACCTGCTTGATCTCGATGTCGGGGCTGATCCCCAGCGCCTGGATCGAGCGGTTGTTGGGCGTGTAGTAGCGTGCCGTCGTCAGGCGCATGGCGCCGTCGGGACCGAGCGAGATGATCGACTGCACCGAACCCTTGCCGAAGGAGCGCGTGCCCACGAGGGTTGCGCGCTTGTGGTCCTGCAGGGCGCCGGCCACGATTTCCGAGGCCGAAGCCGAACCACCATTGATCAGCACCACCACGGGCACATCGGCGATCTTGGCGTCGAGCGGATCGGGCACCGCGTCATAGCGAGCGCTTTCGCTTTCCGTGCGGCCGCGGGTCAGCACCACGGCACCACGATTGAGGAAGGCGTCGGCAACGTAGACGGACTGGTCGACAAGGCCGCCGGGATTGTTGCGCAGGTCGAGGATGATGCCTGCCGGCGCCACGCCGTCGCGGGCCTTGTAGATGTCCTCGATGGCGCGTTCGATGCCGACAAAGGCCTGTTCGGTGAACCGCGAGAGGCGCAGCAGGGCGATGTCGCCTTCGCCCTCGGCTTCGCCGCCTTCCATGCTCCAGCGCACGGCGCGCACGGAGATGATGCCGCGGGTCAGCGTGAAGTCCATCGGATCGGTCACGCCTTCGCGCACGATGGTGATCTTGACGTCCGTGCCGACCGGGCCACGCATCTTCTCGACGGCTTCGTCCTGGGTCATGCCTTGGACAGCCTGACCGTCGATCTCGTAGATCAGGTCGTTGGCCAGGATGCCGGCGCGGGCTGCCGGCGTGTCGTCGATGGGCGAAACGACCTTGATCACGCCCTCTTCCATGATGATTTCGACGCCCAGGCCGCCGAATTGCCCGGAAATGTCCTCGCGGGTGTCGTCATAGTCCTGGGGCGGCAGGTAGCCGGAATGGGGGTCGAGCGAGGTCAGCATGCCCTGGATGGCGGCACGGATCAGCTCTTCCTCGTCCGGCGGATCGACATATTCGGCGCGGATGCGGTCGAAGATTTCGCCGAAAAGATTGAGGTCAGAATAGATTTCGAGCGGATCGCGCGCCTCTATCGCCGCCTTTTCGGCCGCCGTGGGCTCGGCCTCCTCACCACTGGGATTGGGCTCGACCTGCTCTTCGAGCGGAGCCGGATCGGCGGGCGCCTGGTCCTGGGCAATCAGCACGGTGGCGGGCACCAGCACTGCCGCGCATATGGCGGCGAGGCGAAGGGTGGTCAGGCGCATGAATGGGTTATCCCGTCTGTTCTTGGCTTGCCCACCACCCGTTGGGGTCGAAGGGCTCGTTGTTCTGTCGCAGCTCAATATAAAGGGTCGGCTGATCGTTTCCAGCACTGGTGGAGACCGTCCGTCCAATTGTGCGTGATCCCATCGTGCCAACCGGCTCGCCCATCTGCACGAACTGGCCGATATCGGCTGTGATCGTGGAAAGACCGGCGAGCAGGGCGGTGTAACCGCTGCCGGTATTGAGAATGACGATCTGGCCATAATTGAGGTAGGGGCCCTTGTAGAGCACCCAGCCGTCGGCCGGGGCCACGACCTGGGCATCGGCGCGGGTCACAATGGACTGCCCCTGAGAAATGCCGCCGCGGCCATCATTGGCCCCGTAATCGACCACGGTCACGCCGTTGGAGGGCTGGGCCAGATAGCCGCGTGCCAGCGGAAAGGGCACGGCCGGCTGGGTCCGTGCCGCATCGGCAAAGGCGAGCTGGATGGCCTCGGGCGACAGCTGGGGCAGGTTGGGATCGGTGGGCTCGGGCGCGGTCGCCCCGGTTGCGGCGCGTTCGGACAGCGCGCCGATCAGTTCGCGGAGCGAGGTCGCGCGCTCGGCCAGGGCCAGCGCCTCGTCTTCCTCGGCCTGCAGCTGGGCGCTCATCTGGGTGATGCCCTGCTTGCGCGCCGCGATCAGGGTGGCGATGCGCAGCTGCTCTTCCTCGAGCACGTCGTAATTCGCCTTGAGCGTGGCTTCCTCCGCCAGCGCGGCCACCTTGATGTCGGTCAGGGCCTTGAGGTCCACCGACACGGCATCGGCCTTGAGGCGCAGCTGCGGCAGGATGGCCGCGATCAGCATGGCGCCGCGGGCCGACCCCAGCGCGTCGCCCGGGTCGACGATCAGCGCGGGCGGGGGATTGAGCGAGATGCGCTCGAGCGCCGCGAGAACGTTGGCGATTTCGGCATCGGCGCCATCGAGGCGGCCACGGACTTCGAGCTCGCGCACGATGAGGTCGGAAATGCGCTCTTCGACATCGGCGACCTCGATTTCGGCCAGTTTCACCCGCTGCGCGGCGGCGATCAGCGCAGCGTTCTGCTGGGTGCGGTCACCCTCCATGGCGTCGATCTCGGCCTTGAGCGCATCGATGCGTTCGCGGCTGAGGTTGAGCGAGGCTTCCACTTCTTCGAGATCGATGGCGTTGCGGTCGGCGGGCTCGGCAGCACTTCCGTCGGTTTCCGGCGCAGTCCCGGCATCGGCCGGATCCGCTGTTGCCGGTTCGGTAGTCGCGGCTGGAGCCGTGGCATCAGCAGGCGTGGTGGAAGCAGGTGTAGTGGCATCCGCAGGCGCCGTCGCAGGTGTTTGGGCGCCCTCGAGCGGCACCGATGGGCGCAGGTCCACGGCCTCGTTGCCCGGCTCGGTCTGGGCCAGGAGCGGCCAGGCTGCGAGGCCCGTCAGAAGGCCGCCCGCCAGCAGGGCTGTTGCAATGCGTGCCGGCCGCATGGGCATGGCGTCTCCACAAGGGGGCATCCCCCCGAATCAGTTGGCAGCACTCTAGCAACTGCGCGGCAAACCGCCGGTTAACGATGCTTAACCATAATGTGAGCGTTCAATCACCGCGGTGATACGGATGCCCGGAGAGAATGGTGGTGGCGCGGTAGAGCTGTTCGGCCAGCATGATGCGGACCAGCTGGTGCGGCCAGACCATGGGGGAGAAGCTGACCGTGAGGTCGGCCGAGCGGACATAGTCGGGATCGATGCCGTCGGCGCCGCCGATGACGAAGCCCACCGCCGGTCGGCCATCGTCGCGCCAGCGCGCCAGCTGGGCGGCGAAGTTTTCCGAATTGAGGCCCTTGCCGCGCTCGTCGAGCATCACGGTAATGCCTTCGGGAAGAGCCGCGCGCAGGGCCCTGGCCTCCTCGGCCTTGCGCGCGGCCGCGGAGCCGGCGCGGGATTCGTTGATTTCGGTGACGTCGAAGCCTGTGAGCGCCAGGGGCTTGCCGCTGCCGGTCGCCCGCTCAAGGTAACGGGCCACAAGCTCTCGCTCTGGCCCGTTCTTCATCCGGCCGATGGCCGCTATGGCAATGCGCATGCTCTTGATCCGATGAAGGAAGGGCAGGCCGGTAGCCAGTCGCCCGGTTCATCGTCACCACTGGGCAATTCCCGGTGGTCCAAACAGTGCCGCCAGCAGATGGATTGCCGGGACAGGCCCGGCAATGACGATGAGATGGCGATGCCCTTAGTGCTGGTCGGCCGCGAAGTCGGCCTGCCACATCTTTTCGAGGCTGTAGAACTCGCGCACTTCGGGGCGGAAGATGTGGAGGATGACGTCGCCGGCATCGACCAGGACCCAGTCGCAATGGGGCAGGCCCTCGACGCGTGGCTTGCCATAGCCGTTCTCGCGCAGCGCGGTGATCACCTGATCGGCGACGGCGCCGACATGACGCTGCGAGCGGCCGGAGGTCACGATCATGTGGTCGGCCAGCGACGACTTGCCGGTGATGTCGACCGCGACCGTTTCTTCGGCCTTGGCGTCATCCAGGGTGTCGAGGATGAGATCGATGAGGGGTTTTTGCGTGCCGGAAACGGGTGCGGGCGCTGCGGTCACGGTGTTGTTGGGCTGGGTGGCCATCAGAAACGGCCTTCCGCCCATGCGCGGGCATGGGTCATGCGAAAGTTAAGCATCCTTGGTTGTTGATCGGAATGTAGCGGCGTCGAGTGAACGGCAAGCCGTCTTTTCCTGTTCCGGTGACAATGATCACTTGGCCTTGAATATGCGCCTTTGCGGGAGTTTTCGCAAGGTCGGGTGCCAAGACAAGCTTAATCGAGGTTTCGTGACGCCCTGATGGCACTGGAGGAAAGCGTCGATTGCCGGCCCTGGAGATAGATCCAGGCAGGGGGTGCGCAGTCGGCAAGCACGGCCGCGTCGGCCTCGTCGATCTGGGCGTAGTCGAGCGTCGTCGCCGCGCGCGAGGCGAGCGCGCGGCGTGCGGCCCCGGGGCGGACGTAGACGGCGATGGGTAGGCGGGCGGCGATATCGCGCCAGCGCTGCCAGCGGTGGAAATCGGCGAGACTGTCGGCACCCATGATCCAGACGAAACGTCGGTCCGGCAGGGCGGTGGTGAGAAAGTCGACGGTCTGCCAGGAATAGGCGAACCCCCTGGCCGCCTCGAAGCCGGTGACGCGGATGCGCGGGTTGCGGATGGCCTGGCGCGCGGCCTGCACCCGGTTTTCGAGCGGTGGCAGGGCCTTGTTGTCCTTGAGCGGATTGCCCGGGGTCACCAGCACCCAGAGCGCATCGAGCTGGAGCCGCCGCAGCGTCTCCTCCATGACGAGCAGGTGCCCCTCATGCATGGGATTGAAGCTGCCCCCGAACAGCCCGATCCGCATGCCCGACGCCGAGGGCGGGATTTCGGTGATGCCGGGGATATGGAGGGCCGGGCGACGGGTCAAATCAAGGCCTGAGCTGCCCGTTGCCGCGCACGCGATATTTGAAGCTGGTCAACTGCTCGACGCCGACCGGGCCGCGCGCGTGCATCTTGCCCGTGGCAATGCCGATCTCGCCGCCGAAGCCGAATTCGCCGCCATCGGCGAACTGGGTCGAGGCATTGTGCACGAGAATGGCCGAATCGATCTCGTTGAAGAACTTTTCGACTGCCCCTGCATCCTCGGCGATGATCGCCTCGGTGTGGTGGCTCGAATAGTGCTCGATATGGGCGATGGCGTCCTCGATGCTATCGACCACCTTCACCGAAATGATGGCGTCTTCGTATTCGGTCTTCCAATCCTCTTCCGTCGCCGGCCTGGCAACCGGGATCAGCGACATCACCGTCGCGTCGCCGCGGATCTCGCAGCCCTTGGCCACCAGTGCCTCGATGATGGGCTTCAAATGCGTTCCCACCACATCCTTGTGCACCAGCAGCGTTTCGGCGGCGCCGCAGATGCCGGTGCGGCGCATCTTGGCGTTGAGGGTGACGCTCACTGCTTTTTCGAGATCGGCCGAGCGGTCGATATAGACATGGACGAGGCCCTCGAGATGGGCAAAGACCGGCACCCGCGCTTCGCTCTGCACGCGCGCGACGAGGGTCTTGCCACCGCGCGGCACGATCACGTCGATGGCGCCGTCCAGGCCCCTGAGCATCTCGCCCACGGCCGCGCGATCGGTGGTCGGCACCAATTGCACGCATTCGGTCGGCAGGCCCGCCAGATGCAGGCCGTCGAGCAGGCACTCGACGATGGCGCGGCTCGAATGGAAGCTGTCCGAGCCGCCGCGCAGGATCACCGCGTTGCCGGATTTGATCGAAAGCGCGCCGGCATCGGCGGTCACGTTGGGGCGCGACTCGAAGATCACGCCGATGACGCCGAGGGGCGTGCGCACGCGCTCGATATGAAGTCCGTTCGGGCGATCCCATTCCGAAATCACCGTGCCGACAGGGTCGGGCAGTTCGGCAATCGTCCTGACCGCCTCGATGATCCCGTCGATGCGCTTGTCGTCGAGCAGCAGCCGGTCGAGAAAGGCCTTGGAAATGCCCTTCTCCTCGGCTGCCCTCATGTCGAGCGCATTGGCCTGGAGGATCTTCCTGCGGTGCGCATTGATCGCGCCGGCGGCCGTCAGCAATGCCGTTCGCTTCTGTTCCGATGTCGCGATCTTGAGCGCATTGGCGCCGATGCGCGCATTGCGGCCGATTTCGGCCATCAGCGCGGGGATGTCTTCTGCCGTTTCGAGAACTGCACTCATTCCACATCCTCCTTGGCGCCCAGCAGCACCAGATTGTCGCGATGTACCATTTCCGAGCGGTTGCCGACGCCCAGCAGGTCGCCGATCATGTCGCTGCGCTTGCCCATGACGAGGCGCGCGTCCTCGCTGTCGAGGCCGGAAAGGCCCCGCGCGATCTCGCGACCCTCCGGGCCGGTGATCGCGATGGTGTCGCCGCGTTCGAAGTCGCCGGCAATTTTCGTGACCCCGATGGGCAGCAGCGAGCGGCCCTCGCGTAGCGCGCGGGCTGCGCCGGCGTCCACCTGCACCGTCCCCGATACGGCCAGTGTCCCCATGATCCAGCGTTTTCGCGATTGGGCGCGCGAGGTCGAGGCCCTGAACAGCGTATGCAGGCCGCCTTCGGTCAGCGCCCGCAGCGGGTGGGTTTCGGTGCCCTTGGCAATGATCATCGCCGTGCCGGCCATGGTGGCGATCTTGCCGGCTTCCACCTTTGTGGTCATGCCGCCGCGCGAGAGGTGGCTGGCCGCGCCACCCGCCATGGCTTCGATGGCTGGGGTGATCGTGTCGACCACGGGAATATGGGTAGCCGCGGGGTCCTTGGCGGGAGGCGCCGTATAGAGGCCATCGATATCGGACAGCAGCACCAGGAGGTCCGCCTCGATCATGGTGGCGACGCGCGCCGAGAGCCGGTCGTTGTCGCCATACCGGATTTCGGCGGTGGCGACGCTGTCGTTCTCGTTGATGATGGGAATGGCATGCAGGCCCAGCAGCGTCCGGATCGTGGTGCGGGCATTGAGGAAGTAGCGGCGTTCCTCGGTGATGTTGGGCGTGATCAGGATCTGCCCGGTGACGATGGCATGCTTGCCCAGCGCCTCGGACCAGGCCTGGCTCAGCGCAATCTGCCCGGCGCTGGCGGCAGCCTGCGACTGCTCCAGCGTCAGCGTCGTTGCCGACAGGCCCAGAAGCCCGCGCCCAAGCGCAATGGCGCCGGAGGAAACGATGACGATCTCCCGGCCTTCGGCCTTGAGCGCGGCGATATCCTCGGCCAGGTCAGCCAGCCACGCGGCGCGCAGCTTGCCGGATTTGTCGACAAGCAGGGCCGAGCCGATCTTGATGGTGATGCGGCGGTAGGAGGCGAGGGGGTTCATTGGGATGTTTCCAGGTCGGGCACAGCAACCCCCACCCAACCTCCCCCTTCTCCAGCGGGAGGAGCCGCCCTGTGGAGGTGGCAAGATAGTGGGCCTGCACAGATCCACCCCTCCCCCTTCTTCAGGGGGAGGCTGGGTGGGGGTGCCACAAGCGTCGAAATGCTGAGACTGCCCATCAAGGCGTCCATTTGCCTTCCACCTTCCGGCGTTCGGCCTCTTCCACCGCGGCCTTTTCGGCATCGAGCACGTTGAGCACGTCGTAGAGGACCTGGTCGACGCCCTGGCCGGTGGCACCCGAGACCAGCCGCACCTCGGCCTTGGAGGCCTTCTTGAGTGCCTTGACCTTGGCCTTGACCTCGTCCTCGCTCAAGGCATCGACCTTGTTGAGCACGACGATTTCCTGCTTGTCGGCCAAAACGTCGGCATAGGCCGCCAGCTCGTAGCGCACGGCCTTGTAGACATGGGCGACGTCTTCGTTGGTGCCGTCGATCAGGTGGATCAGCACCTGGCAGCGCTCGATATGCCCGAGGAAGCGGTCGCCGATGCCGATGCCTTCGCTCGCGCCTTCGATCAGGCCCGGAATGTCAGCGAGCACGAATTCGCGCTCGCCGATGCGCACCACACCCAGGTTGGGATGGAGCGTGGTGAAGGGGTAGTCGGCAATCTTGGGCTTGGCGGCGGACACCGCGGCGAGGAATGTCGATTTGCCGGCATTGGGCTGGCCGACCAGACCTGCATCGGCGATCAGCTTGAGGCGCAGCCAGATCCCCTTTTCCGTGCCTTCCTGGCCCGGATTGGCCCGGCGTGGCGCCTGGTTGGACGAGGTCTTGAAATAGGCATTGCCGAAGCCGCCATTGCCCCCCTGCAGCAGTACGATGCGCTGGCCGATCTCGGTGAAATCGGCGATCAGGGTTTCCTGGTCTTCCTCGAAAATCTGCGTGCCGACGGGCACGCGCAGGATAACGTCCTCGCCATCGGCGCCGGTGCGGTTCTTGCCCATGCCGTGCACGCCGGTGCCGGCGCGAAAATGCTGGGTGTAGCGGAAGTCGATCAGCGTGTTGAGGCCGTCGGCGCATTCGGCAATCACGTCGCCGCCGCGGCCGCCATTGCCGCCATCGGGGCCGCCGAATTCGACGAATTTTTCGCGCAGGAAGCTGACGGCGCCGGCGCCGCCGGATCCGGACTTGATATAGACCTTCGCCTGGTCGAGGAATTTCATTGCCGTCTTGCCTTCCAGACGCTGCGCGCCAGTTTCGTGTCGATATGCTCCAGCTCGACGCCGCGCGCAAGGCAGAGCAGGGTCGAATGACCGGTCTCGGTAAATCCCAGGCGTTTCTGGATCGCCAGCGAGGGCTGGTTGAAATGAAAAACGCCCGAATAGATGTCGCTCGCGTCGCTGGCTTCGAAAAACCAGTCGATCGCGGCGATCGCGGCCTCGGTCATGATGCCGCGTCCCCAAAAGGGCTTGCCCAGCCAATAGCCGATGACGGGCACCTCGCCCACCTTCTGGTATCCGATATGGCCCACATACCCCACACCGGCAAGCTCGATGGCAAAACTCGTCTCCTCCGCAGCCGGTCTGGGACGCTGCGATCCGAGCCAGGCGACGGCATCCGAGCGAAGATAGGGATAGGGCACCCGCGCCAGATTGCCCGATACCTCGAAATCGTTGAGGTAAAGCGCCAGCGCATCGGCGTCCCCCAGCTGCGGAGGGCGCAGGATCAGGCGGCTGGTGAGGAGGGACGGGGTCATTCAGCTTGCCCCAACCGCTCGGCTGCCTTCGCGCGCGGGTATTGGCCCCGGGCCGAGTCCGAGGGCGGCACCGTGCGTGGGAGCGCAGAGATGTCTCGTCCTGACAGGTCGATCATCCCCGCCACTCCAGCACCAGCAGTGGCTTGCCCTTGTGGCGTTCGACGACGCTGACGGTTTCTTCGATCAGGGCAAAGCCGGTCTTTTCGAGCACGCGTATGGAGCCGGCATTGTGGGCCAGCACCCGCGCCCGCAACGGCACAAGTCCGATGCTGGAGCAGGCATCGCGCAGGCCGCGCACGGCCTCGGGCGCATATCCATGGCCCCAATGGCGTTCGCCGAGCCAGTAGCCGAGCTCGGTGGGGCGGTCGTCATGGAAGTAAAGACCGATGACGCCCAGCAGCCGGTCGCCGGTTTTTTCGGCAATCACATAGGGATGGTGGCTGGCTCGAGCGGTCTTTTCGACAAAGGCGCGGCCATGCTGCTCTTCGTAGGGAAAGGGCAGGCTTGCGGTGGGCTCCAGCACCTTCCAGTTATTGGCCTCGGCCACGAGGTCCTCGAGATCCGACACGCGCGGCGCTCGCAGGGTCAGCCGGGCGGTTTCGATGGTTTCGGGCAGAAGGGATCGAATGGTCATTGGCTGCTCATTTGATACGGAGGATGACCCACGGACGTCACCACCGGGCTTGTCCCGGTGGTCCATGTTCGGATGCACTGGATTGCCGGGGCAAGCCCGGCAATGACGATCGGGAGGAGTGCCGTGCGCTTATGCGCGTTCATTCGTATCAGGCGCATAGCTGTTCTGCCCGTGCCCGCCAGGTTTCCCGGTCCAGCCGCGTCAGGACATGAGGCACGTTGTGCTGCAGGGCGTGACTGAACCGCATGTCGCGGCCGGTTTCGACAAAGCCGAGCTTGGCCTTGAGGCGCAGGGACGCGCGGTTGTCGTGATGAGCGCTCGAGACGATGGCGTCGGATGTGGTGCGGGTGAAATGCCAGTCGATGACGGCGCTGGCGGCCTCGGTGCCGAAACCCTGCCCCCAATGGCGCTTGGCGATCCAGAACCCCAGTTCGGCGCCGATGGCGACGCAGCCGACGAGGCCGCGGCCGGGCAGGTCGACGATGAACAGGGACTTGTCCGGATTGTCGGACGGCGCGGCCCGCAGCCAGTCGCTGGCCATGGCAAGGGTGAAGGGGAAGGGCAGCGGGGTCAGCCAGCGGGCAACGGCGAAGTCGCTGACGCCCAGGGCAAAGCAGGGTGCATCCTCGGGGCGAGCCGGACGCAGGATCAGGCGGGAGGTGCGAAGCTCGGTCATCTCGGTTCGAGCTCCCTCAGCATCCGCACCATGGTCTGCCCGGCCAGAAAGCCTTCGGTCTCGATGTTCTCGCCCACTTCGGCAAAGCCGAGCTTGCGCAGCACATTGCGCGATCCTGCATTGTCCTTTCGGGCGCGTGATCGCAGTTCGCGCGTGCCCGCCGCTCGGGCCGCCTCGAGAACTGCTGCGGCCGCTTCGCTGGCGTAGCCATGTCCCCAATAGGGTTCGCCCAGCCAGTAGCCGAGCTCGGGCGCATGATCGTCGGACAGAGCCAGGCCGACCACCCCGATCAGGGCATCGTCGAGGGTTATGGCAAAGCAGATTTCCGCGGCGCTCGGGACGATTTCGGTGATGAAGAACTCGGCGTCGCTCAGCCCATAAGGAAAGGGCAGCCGGGCCATCCATTTGTGTACGTTGATATTGTTGCACAACTGGGCGATCGCCGGAGCATGGACCATTGCGGGGGTGACCAGGAGCAGGCGCTGGGTGCGGATCGTGGTCGGCAGGCGGTGCTTGAGGCTGGTCGCGACGCTGATCATTTGCAAATGCTCCGGAAAACGAAAAGGGGAACCGGCGGACCGGTTCCCCTGCGCATCTGCTTTGTGTTGCCAAACGCTGCGCCGGGGAACTGGTCACCGGCGGGTTGGTCAGGCCTGCCGGATTATTCGGCGGCCTCTGCCGGGAGGACAGACACGTGTACTTTATTGTTCGCGCGGGTGCGGAACGACACGGTGCCATCGATCAGGGCATAGATCGTGTGATCCTTGCCCAGGCCGACGCCGGTACCGGTTGCCCACTTGGTGCCGCGCTGACGCACGAGGATGTTGCCGGCGATCACAGCTTCGCCGCCGAACTTCTTGACGCCGAGACGACGGCCAGCGGTATCACGACCGTTGCGGGATGAGCCGCCTGCTTTCTTATGTGCCATGGTTCTTTGTCCTTATTCCTTGTCAGCCTTGTCGGCCTTCTTGGCCGGGGCCTTCTTTGCCGGCTTTTCAGCGGCAGTGTCTTCCTTGGCGGCAGCGGCCTTCTTCGGCGCAGCCTTCTTGGCCGGAGCTTCGGCGGCAGCGTCTGCCTTCGGAGCGGCCTTCTTGGCAGCCGGTGCCTTCTCGGCGACGGCTTCGGTCTTCTCGGCCTTGGCAGCAGCCTTGATCGTGGGCTTGGCGCCGCCGGTCAGGATCTCGGTGATGCGGACGGTCGTCAGCAGCTGGCGGTGGCCGTTGCGACGACGCGAATTGTGGCGGCGGCGCTTCTTGAAGATGATGACGGTCTTCTGCTTCTTGGTCTCGACCAGTTCAGCAGCGACCAGGGCGCCTTCCACCAGCGGAGCGCCGATGGTGTCGCCAACCATGAGAACCTGGTCGAAGGTGACGATGTCACCGGCTTCGGCCTCGAGCTTCTCGATCTTGATGACGTCGTTGGCAGCAACCTTGTACTGCTTCCCGCCCGTCTTGATAACGGCGAAAGTCATATTCATGCCGAATGGGTTTTCCCCACCGGTCCCTATCTGTCGCGCTCTGCGGCGCCGCGGATTTCGTGACAGGTTCCGCGGGCTTTTCGAATGGATGGGCCGAAAGTTTCGGCCGGCAGCCTCGAGCAGCGTTTTCAAACAAAACCAGCGCACCGGACGGACCGGTGCGCAGATTGGTGGGCTTATCGGTGCAAAGCCCCGCAGAGTCAAGCGTCATGCACGCGAGAGCGCGGCAAATGCTAGCAATGTGCTAGCCAATTGCCTCCAGGTGCTTATCCCTGGCCGTTCGGATACCAGTTTCTGAGACGAATTTCGACGTTTTCGTCGATTTCCGTTTCCAGCGGGCTGAGGTCGCTGTCGCCGTAATGGTAGGGATAGACGATCCTGGGCTTGAACGTGTTGATCGCCTCCACGGCCTGTTCCACCGTCATGGTGTAGGGCAGGTTCATGGGCAAGAATGCGACGCTAACGTCTTGCAGCGCCAGCATATCTTCGGTCGGCTCGGTATCGCCGGCAATATAGATCCGGTCGTCGCCCAGGGTCAGCACATAGCCGTTGCCGACCCCGACCGGGTGGTACTGCATCCTGTCCTGGGTCGTGTTGTGAGCCGCGATGGCGCGGATGGGCAGGTCGAGCACCGTACCCTCGTCGCCATTGGCCATTGCCGTGGCATTTGCCTTAAGTGCTTCTGGCAGCTTGTCAAAAACGTCCTGATTGGTCACCAGAACGGCGTCGCCGGCGATGGCTTCGAGCGTCGGCACGTCAAAATGGTCGCCGTGGCCGTGGGTGATCAGGATTGCCGAGGGCGCCGGGAAATTCTCGTAAAGCGCTGATCCGCCTACAGGATCCACGTAGATGGCCTTGCCGTCCCATTCCAGCACCAGGCTGGCATGGTCGACCGGGTGAATGGTGACATCCCCGGCGCTGGTCGCAAGTGTATCGGCCATCGGTGTGTCCTGGGCAAAGATGGAATTGGTGCTCAAACTGGCCGCAAATCCGGCCAGAGGCAAGCCGGCCATCCCGGCGACGACGTTTCGGCGTGTAACCATTCTCAAGTCTCCCGTTTGATCGCGATGATACGAAACCAACAACGCGGCAGAAGGGAGACAGCCCAACCCGCACGGAAATGTGAGACCACCGCCGTGGCATTTTCCGTTCGCTGCAGTCCACAAGGGGAGTTGCAGCGGGCAAAATGCTATGTCATAAGCCGCCCCGTATCGACCGGCCGAGACTTTTACGTCTCTTATCGATCTCGCGGAGAGATGGCAGAGCGGTTGAATGCACCGCACTCGAAATGCGGCATGGGGGCAACTCCATCGGGGGTTCGAATCCCTCTCTCTCCGCCACTTATAAGTCATTGAAATTGCTAGGGTAAAATCCGACTCAAAGTCGGATTCTGTCACAGCAGCCCGTCACGTTCCGATGGGGTGTTTGTTCCTTGCGTAAGTCTATCGCATCTTTGATTCACCAGCGAGGTCCGGTCTTCTGGTTCTGCAAGTCGGTCCCCGTCGACCTGGTCGATCGCCTCGGACATTCGGACATCCGGCGATCCTTGCGCACAAGCAATGCACGGGTGGCCCGACAAAGGGCTTGGACACTGGTGTTGCTGGTCGAGGATGCATTTGCGGTATTGCGTGACGAAGGGCTTTCGCCCGGCGCGCGTGATGCCTTGAGTGCCGTTCTCGACCACGTCATGGACGATTTCGATCGCAAGGGTAGCCAGTGGTCTTCATCATAACCACGCTGCGCTTCGGCGTGGCGACACCGACCGAAATCGGCGTTCTAGCTGTGGCCTACGCCCTCGTTATCTCCAGCTTGGTCTATCGCGACCTCACATTGAAAACGCTCTGGGATGCTGTCGTGGCGACCGTGATCATGACCGGCGCCGTCATGTTCATCATCATGGCGTCCTCGACGATCCAATGGGTGTTGACCGCGGAGCGCGTTCCGTTTCTGCTGGCGCAATGGGTCACCGGCGCGTTCAGTGAGCCATGGATGGTGATTCTGGCCATGAACCTGGTGATGCTCTTGGTTGGAGCATTCATGGATATGCCGGCGGCGGTGCTGCTGCTCACCCCGATTTTGGCCCAAGTTGGCGCAGCGATCGGCCTCGACCCTGTGCAACTCGGGCTGATGATTGCAGTCAATCTGTCAATCGGCCTCTATACCCCGCCGGTAGGAACAACCCTTTTCATCTCTGCCTCCATCGCTAAAGTCGGGATTGGGGCCACAGTCAAGGCGCTGGTACCGTTCTACCTGGTGGCGCTGATCGTCTTGGGACTAATTTCCTACGTGCCCGCACTAACGCTTTACTGAGCCTAGGCTACGGAGCTGAACTCATCACGTTCAGCTCCGTGGGATCTTCGAAAAAGCACCCGGCACCATGCAGGTAATCGTGCACGTTTAATTCGTGCAGCCGGCATTGCCGGGTGATCCATTCGGCAAACAGGTTGACGATACGGCGATTTAGATGGCGCTGCGGACAGACCAGCCAGTAGGCCGGAAAGTGAATAACCTCGAACTGCGGACAGAAGGGCACTAGTTCGCCCCGCTGCAATTCGGGCAGGCATAGATTGACGCTGTCGAGCGCAATGCCGCCGCCCTGCTTGGCCAGTTCGATCGACATGGTCGAGCGATCGAACCGGAACGGATACTGCACCGCATCAAGCGTGATGCGGTGATAGGCCAGCCACAAGTCCCAGCGGAACAGCATTTTGACGCTGTCTATCAGCCGTGCCTTCTGCAATTGCTGGCCGATGTCGTCCGAATGCGCGCGTAGTTCTGCGAGATATTCGGGGCTGCACATTGGCATGACGAGGTCGTTCATGATGCAGGTGACCGACAGCCCACTCCAGCCGCCATGTCCATAGCGTAGGTCGAGGTCAATGGCCTCGGTATCGAAATAGGTGAAATCCGGCGTCGCATCGACCCGCAGGTTCCACTCCGGATTGGCATTGGAGAAACTGGCCATGCGCGGCCCCAGCCAGCGTACCCCGAAACTGGGACTGACTCTGATGCTGAGATTGCGCACTTCCTTTTGCCGCGAAATCGCGTTCCGCACGTTACGAAGGGCGCCAAAAGCCTGGCTGGTGGTCTGGTACAGGCGATCGCCATCGATAGTCAGAACCAGGCGGCGCTTTTCGCGCTTGAACAGTTTGACCCCGAACTGGGCTTCCAAAGCAACGATCTGCTGGCTAACGGCGGAAGGCGATACTCCCAGTTCGCTGGCCGCCTTGGTGACCGAGCCAAGCCGCGCCACGCCTTCGAAATACAGCGTTCCTTTGAGATTGATGTCGCGCATGTCCGCCGCTGTCCGTTAAGCTGAGCTACAGTATAACTTCAGCTAGGATCGGCAAGTTGCTTGCTTACGCTGGAGCGCGTGGATCGAGCACTGGGTCCAGTGAGAACTCGCCCACAAGCCATTCGGCGAAGCGATTGACGACCCGGCGATTGCCGCCGGATCGCGGAAAACACAGGAAATGCCCGACATAGCGGTAGGGCCGGAATGCCCCGGCGAGCGGAATGACCAGGCGTCCGGCCGTCAGTTCCGGCTCGGCAAGGCGCGTAGACTCGAGCGCCACTCCGAGCCCGTTTGACGCTGCGGCAATGGCCAGAAAGCTGCGATCGAAACTCATGCCCGGCACCGCAGTGAAGCTGAAACCGTTGAGGCTGAGCCATTCGGTCCATTGCACGCGTTTCAGATCGCTTCTGATCAGCGTCATGTGGGCCAAGTCACGCACGGTGTGTATCTGGTTCGCTATTGCCGGCGTACACAGGGGCACGACGATTTCCTCGCCCAGAGGGAGTGTCACCAGGTCATCACGGGGGGAGGCGCCGTAGACGATATCGGCGTCGAACGCCCCTTCGGGAAACTTTGCGGCGCCGGCACTGGCGGCGATCTTGACCTCAACGCCCGGGTTCTGCTCAAGAAATGCCGGCAGGCGTGGGGAGAGCACCTGGATCGCAAAACTCGGAGCACAATGCAGGCGCAATAATCCCGACCGTTGTGCCGAAATCTGCTCAAGTCCGGACTGAAGTTCCTCAAAAGCGGCGGTGGCATGCCGCATAAGCAGGCTGCCATCGGCCGTGAGGACCACCCGCCGATGGGACCTCTCGAACAGTGTGACGCCCAGCGTCTGCTCAAGTGCTGAAACGGCGTGGCTGACGGCGCTCGAAGACAGTCTGAGCTCCCGCGCAGCATCCTTAAATGAACCAAGCCGGGCCGCCGATTCGAAAGATTTTAACCCTGTGAGCGAGACGTTGTTAAGCGGCAATTGTGACGTTCCCGATCATTCATAAACACTAAGGGCACCGCCGCTTGTCATCAATCCTAAAGTGATGGATTGCCCGAGCGCTTTCGCTTAATAGTTTGGTTGAAACAAAAAGCGAGACGTCAGTGTCCTTAGCGGGTGGCGGTGAACCTTTTACTGTTTTTCATCGGCAAGGCGCGCAGGGATGCGGTTGGGCTAGCGCTTAGGCTCGACGAAACACGGGTGCTGTATTCTGACATCGATCATGTGCTGCGTTGGATCGAGGTCGACGCCGAGGAGATGGGCAAATGCTTTGCGAGCCAGCCAGCGGCGGAGTTGCTCATAATCGGCCGAACAGAAGAGGCGATGCAGCGCATACCGCAGAGACTGCGCGAGACCGAAGTGCCGGTTAACCGCGCATATGAATTGATGTCGGGGCGACGCGCAGACTTACTCTTTGCGATCCGTCGCATGGATCGAGCAGTTGCGATCGACCTCGTCGCGAAAAGTGGGGTCGACAGTATCGCCAATGATGTCGAATGGCCCTTGCTGGTAGAAAGCCTCGGGTATCGCGTGGGTTATGTCGAAGCGCATGGGCTCTCGTACCGGACGCTCGACGAGTTCGGCGCCGAGGCGGACAGCTATGACTCGGACGCACTGCAGTGGATCAGGCGGATTGAAATGGCCGGAGAAATGGCGCGAACAATGCGGCCGTTCCTAAAGGGCCGATCCGGCGAGTAGCGAGTGTTGGCCGCCGCACGCGCCTTTCCGCTCTCCATCCCGAAAGTTGGACCTCGGGACAATTTCTCATGTGCCGAAAGCTGCCTCAACCCCTCCTCAGATCGATTCAACGTCAAAAATCCGGGGGCCGAACCGAGGTCGGCCCCCGGGGCCATCAATCAGGCAAAGCGTAAGCCACGAGGTATCCGTTCAGGTTATCGTAGAGACCTGTGGCCCCCGAAGCGGCGATCACGATAAACTGTTTACCCGAAGGGCTGACATAGCTCATCGGCGTGGCGGACGCGCCATTGGGCAACTTCTGGGTCCAAAGTTCTTCGCCGGTCGCCATATCGACGGCACGAATATAGCCGTCCTGCGAACCACCAAACACCACTACGCCAGTCTCGGTCACGAGCGTACCGCCGGTCATCGGGGCGCCCAGCTGCCAGGTCAGGCCAGACTTGATACCGAACGGCCCCGAATTGGCAGCGGTGCCGATCGGGCGGCTCCACAGCACTTCATAGGTTTCGAGGTCCACGGCAGTCAGCATGCCATAAGGCGGGCGCAGGCACGGCACTTTGAGCGGCGACATGAACGGCTCGTTGGTTACCGCAAATGGCGTACCCATCTGGGGCGCGCCGAGCGCCATCGAAACCGAGAAATTACCCTCGGCATCTGCAGCGTCCCAGCCACGGCGATCGGCTTCCTCGCGCGGGATCAGTTGCACGCGATTGGGCATGCGGGTCCAGTTGGCGATCATGATCTTTTCATCCTGATGCACCGAGACGCCACCCCAGTTGATGCCGCCGATATAGCCCGGAAACTGCAGGCTGCCGCCCACCGATGGCGGTGTGAACTGGCCTTCATAACGCAGGCGCTGAAACTCCAGGCGGCACAGCATCTGGTCGATCGGCGTGATGCCCCACATGTCCGCTTCGGTGAGGTCGGGGCCCGTGAAAGCAGGCATGTTGGTCGGATAAGGCTGGGTTTCAGCTGTGAAATCGCCCTCCGCCGCGCCCTGAGGCACCGGACGCTGCTCGATCGGATCGATCGGCTCGCCGGTCAGGCGATTGAAGGTAAAGACCTGACCGCGCTTGGTGCCCTGCAGCAGCGCCGGGATCACCTCGCCATCGGGACCAGGTAGGTCGACCAGCGCCGGCTGCGTGCCAACGTCATAATCCCAGATGTCGTGATTGACGGTTCGGAAGTGCCAGCGGACATCGCCGGTGGCCGAATCTAGAGCCACGACCGACGAGGTGAATTCCTCAAAGTTCTCGCTGCGATGCGCACCCCAATAGTCGGGCGTGGCATTGCCAGTGGTGATGAACACGAGCCCGTTTTCTTCGTCGGCACTGAACAGTCCCCACGCATTAGGGCTTCCGCGCTCGTAGAATTCGCCTTCTGGCGGACGGCCATGGAAGTCAGGATTGCCCGGATCGAAGGCCCACACAAAGTCGCCGGTCACAGCATCGAAGGCGCGAACAACGCCGGAAGGTTCACCTACCTCTTGGCCATCCGAAATCCAACCGCCGATCACGGCAACGCCATTGGTAACGGTTGGGCCGGAGGTGGAGAGCACAAAACCTTTTTTGACCGGACCCATGTCGGTCAACAGATCGACAAAGCCTTCTTCGCCAAAGCTGGTGCACAGTTCCCCAGAGCGGGCGTCGATGGCAAAGAGCCTTGCGTCCACTGTGGCGGCCAGAATACGCGCCTGGCACTCCTCGATCGGCTGCGATGCTTCGTAGTAGGAGACGCTCCGGCACTTCTTCGACATGACGCCAGAAAGGTCCGAGCCAGGGTCGAAGCGCCAACGCTGTTCACCGTTTTCTGCATCAAGCGCAAAGATCAGGTTGTTGTTGGTACACCCATAAAGTGTGTCGCCGACCTGGATCGGAGCGGCAGTGATGCCGTTGAACATGGTAACATCGGTCGGGAAATCGACCTGCCAGGCCAGTTCGAGCTGTCCGGCA
Organism: Devosia lucknowensis; assembly: GCF_900177655.1. Lineage (NCBI taxonomy): Bacteria > Pseudomonadati > Pseudomonadota > Alphaproteobacteria > Hyphomicrobiales > Devosiaceae > Devosia > Devosia lucknowensis. Next base: position 982,006 of record NZ_FXWK01000002.1, read on the forward strand.
TTTTCGGGCGTGATCTGGTCGAACGGCGCGAACTTGGCGCCGTTGGCAGCACCACTGGCATAGCGCCATTCATTGGCAGGCACCGGCAGGCCGGGGATGCGGGCACCGGGCGTCGTCGCTTCACCGGCGTCGACTTCCGTCGCGGGTCCTTCAATTGCCGGCGCTGCCGCCGGACCGGTTGTCGTCACCGGCTCATCCTGGCCTTCCTCCACCACCACTGGTGTGGAAACGTCGGGTGACGTGGGCAGGGTATTCTGCTGCGGCGCGCCTTCTTCGATCGAGGGCGAGACAGTAGTGTCCTGCGCCAGAGCCAGCATGGGCAGCGCCATGACGCTGGCCGCCATCAGGGCGGTGAGAGTTTTGTGCGATGTCATGCTCAGGCCGCCTTGCGCATCGGGGCGCCCTCGAGGGGGCGCCAGTTGAAAGGGAGGGCCATATAAAGACCGATGACAAAGGGACCGACGATCCGCGGCATCAGAGCCCAGCCGTCGAAGCCGACTTCCCAGATGGCCCAGACCAGCGTCCAGGCAAGCATGGCAGCAAAGATCCAGACGCCCAGCATCTTGCCGGTCCAGAGAAGGAAAGCACTTGCAAGACACGCCAAGCCGGTGATGACGTAGTAAGGAGAGCCGCCAAGAGCGACCAGTTGCACGCCGCCCCAGGTCAGCACCAGGCCGATAAGGGCGATCAGCACCGCAAGTATGCGCGGCGCAAGCAGGCGGGTCCAAGCACCCGCTGCCGGATTAGACATTTCTATTGCCTCCGAATGACCTCATCGCCCGCACCCGGCATGGCCAGCTAGGGCTGGCTCTGTTATTGCGACAGGATGCGAACGGTCCGCCGAGGGTCGGCGGAAATCTAAATGGACACCTGTGTCCGCTTTGAGTCAATAGGTGCCCATGATGAAAAAGCCGTCGCGCAAGGATGCACAAGCTCGCCGTCAGGCAATCTTGGAAGCGGCAGAAATGGTCTTTGCCGAAAAGGGGTTAGAGGTTCCCCTGAACGAAATCTGTGTTGCCGCCAATGTAGGCCGCGCCACGCTCTACCGAAATTTCGAAAGTCGTATCGAGCTTGTTCATGCAATCATGTCCAATAACCTCGACAAGCTCGACGACATCGTCGAACGGGGCATGTCTCCGTCAGACACCTTGGTCAGCTATCTCACCGAGGTGTTGGCACAATTGGTGAGGACGGGGGGGCTGGTCTATCTGATTAACAATGACCATCGCTTCTCGGACCGTTACTTCGGCCACCTCAGTGTGATGCTAGAGCGGCACATTGATGGATTCCGAACCGATATTGATGTCCGCATGGTCGCCACGGTGGTCAATATGATGGCCGGGGCGCTAGCTGGCAGCCCGTTCGCCGACCGTCAGCAGGCTGAGCCTCTGGTATTGGATCTTGCCCTTCGCGCCTTGCGGTGACTCAACAGTTCGCACGTGACGCAATTGAAGTGCCGCTGGTTTCGCTGACGCACTGGAGGAAGATGCCGTCGATGCACAAGTAAGCCCAGCTCTCGCGGAATGGTCCGAAATGGAGGCCCTGGACCATAGTTCAGTGCCGCCGCGAATTGCCGATTGCCAAGATGACCGCTGCGCTGGCCACCACGAGCGCGCCAAGACTTAGCATAGGGTGCATCTGCGCCATCGTGGTGACGCTGACATTGCGTCCATGACCGAAACGTGACGTTTCATGGCCTTCTGAAGGGACGTCATGAAGGTTTTCCGCCTCGGGCATGTGGCCGTAGTCGACCAGTTGGTCATAGCTCCAGTTCTGCTGCACCGTGTCGATCACGCCCGGTGCCATGGATGCCAAGCGGCCGCCCAACAGCGAAGTATTGCCCACGGCGATGTCTCGCCGGTGGTGCTGCGCGGCAAAAAGGATGGCCTCGGCAACAACTTCGGGTGCGTAGTTGCTGCCTGGAGCCTGGCCCATTCCACCGACGTTGCTTTTGGCGTGGTCGAAGAAACGCGTGTCGATGGCGCTTGGTTTGATGAGCGTCACCGAGATTGGCAGGCCTTCTTGGTTAAGCTCGATGCGGAGGCCATCGGTGAAGCCTTTGATCGCATGTTTGCTGGCGGAATAGGCGACCGACAGCATCTGCGGCATGTCCGAAACCGCTGAGCCCAGATTTATGATCGCTCCGGGCTTCCCGGTTGCCCGATAGTGGCTCGCGGCAGCCAACGACCCATAGACCAGTCCGAAGTAATTGACCTCAAAAAGCCTGTGATGATCGGCACTGCTGATTTCCTCGGCCGTGCTGATTATGCCCACCCCAGCATTGTTGACCCAGCTGTCAAACCCACCGAATTGCTCGATGGTCCGTGCCGCGAGGCGGTCAATCTGTTCCTGATCGGCAACGTCAGTGGGAACGAAGATTGTCGTGCCGCCGGCAGCATTGAGCTTTCCCGAAATCTCGGCAAGGGCGATCTCGTCCCGGGCTGCCAGGACGACCCGCGCGCCACGGTTAGCCGCCAGACGCCCCGTGGCGAGACCAATGCCTGAACTGGCGCCGGTTATGACGATCGTCTGCTTTTCGAGCTTCAACAATTTATGGGACATGGAAGGCTCCTCTTCGTCCGCCCAACGGCCGACCGCTCTATGGGTTGCCGAGTGTTTAAGGCGCCGACAAAGCTCCGAAATTCCATGGAACGGTGAGGGCACCGGACCGTTGGCCGCTTGATCTCGCGTGAACCCGATACCGCCTCAAACCGCGCGCCGAACGCTCAGTTCGCGCGACGGCAGACTACGGCCAATCGTCTAAAATATTGATAATAAACAATATTTGGAACCTCTGACGCGACAAGCCATTCACCGGCCTCTCGACCCGCAGCAATGCCCCCATAGGAGTGCGCAGATGAGCATAGAGGATCCCAACCAATCGCAGGGGCAGGACAGCCCGGATAGTCAACTCAAGGAACAGGTTGGCCACGACATTGGCATTGTGACCGATCAGGCCCGGCACGACCTCGACGCAATTGCCGGCCAGGCCAAGGCCGACGCGCGAAAGCTTGGCCATGAGGCGAGCGAAAAAATCTCCGAGGTAAAGGACAAGGCAAAGGGCTTTGCCGGCGACCAGAAAGACCTGGCTGCGAACCAAATCAATGGTGTGGCGGCCGCGATCAATAAGGTTGCCGACGAACTGGGCAGCGAACAGCAGACTGTGGCGCGCTATGCTCGCGACCTGGCGTCGGGCCTATCAAGCATGGGCAAGACCATTAAAGAGCGTGACGTCGACGATCTGATGGGGCTGGCCCAGGATTTTGGCCGCAAGCAGCCGGTAGCCTTTTTGGGCGCGGCGGCGCTGGCGGGCTTCGTCGCCAGCCGTTTCGCACTGGCCTCGAACCATCGTCGTGACAGCAAGATACGTCCGCAAGTCAGCGGTGAAGGCGGTGGCAGTGACCAGCGGCAAGGCACCTCGAGCTATGAACAGGGTGTGGCAGCCGGCCAGCGTGCGGGAGGCAAGTCATGAGCGGGGAAAATCGACCTATCGCAGACCTGCTGGGTGGCCTGGTCACCGACCTGTCAACGCTCTTCCGCAAGGAAGTGCAGCTGGCCAAGGTCGAGGCATCTGAAAAGCTGTCCGACATCATTGGCGCAGCCGGCGCCATCGCCATTGGCGGCGTGCTGGCCTTGGGCGCGTTGGGCGTGTTGCTCGCCGCGGTCGTATCACTGCTTGCGTCCCTTTTGGTCAATATGGGCATCGACCCCACGCTCGCCAATGCCCTTTCAGCGGTCGTCGTGACCGTGGTGGTAGGGCTCATAGCCTGGTCCTTTATCGGACGGGGCCTCCATGCCCTCAAGGCCAGCAATCTGAACATGAACCGCACCGCAGCGTCTCTCGGACGAGACGCCGACATCGTCAAGGAGAGGCTGTGATGGCTTACGACAGCGACAATAAGAGTTCGGCAGAACTGCAACGCGAGATCGAACAGCAGCGCACTCGGGTCGAAAGCACGATCGACCAGATCCAGGAAAAGCTTTCGCCGGGGCAACTCGTCGATGAGCTGCTCGCTTACACCAAGGGCGGCGGGGGCGAGTTCGTCGCCAGCCTCCAACGCAATGTCACCGCCAATCCGCTGCCAGTGGCATTGCTGGGCGTCAGTCTTGCCTGGCTGATGGCCAAGCCTGCCTCAGCGACGACCGCCGACAGGGACGAGGCAAGCACCATCCGCAGCGATCGCCACTGGGATGACAGCATCAATCGCCGGCGCGGCTACCAGGCCACCACAAGCGCCGATGTGGACGAATACGAGGACTATCCGGTGACGGTCATCAGCGGGACCAGCCTGCAGCGGCTGGGAAACTCGGCCGATGAACGCGGCGATACCTATAGCGAATTCACCGACGATGCCGGCAAGAAGTTTCGGGCCCGCTCGGACAAGAGCGGCAATCGCGCCGGTCATTTCATCGACGAGGCCGGCAACCGCTTCAAGGGCTTCACCAACGACGCCGGTGAACAGATCGAGCATTTCCGCGATGAAGCCGGCAACCTGCTCGGGGAGGCCTCTGGCTGGGCCTCCCATACCTGGCAGAAGGCCCGGGAGAAGATGCACGATGCCCGCGATGCTGTGCAGTCGCAGGCCAGCTCGGGCAAAGCGAAAGCCGGCCATGCAAGCGATGCTCTGCAAGGGCAGATGGAACATCTCAACCAGACAATTCTCAACCAGTTCCGTGACCAACCGCTGGTAGGTGGTGCCTTGGCCTTTGCACTCGGCGCAGCTTTGGGTTCGACCCTGCCGCATACGCCACAGGAAGATGCCCTGGTGGGTGAGGCCTCCGACGTCCTCAAGGGCAAGGTCGTTGAGACCGCCTCCGAGCTCTATGACCAGGGCAAGGACAAAGCCGCCGACCTCTATTCGACGGCAACCGAAAAAGTTGGCGAGGTCTATCAGCAGGCCAAGGATGGCGTTGCGGCTGCTGCCGAACCGTCCGGCCCGGCCCGTTCCGACAGTTCCAGTACCTAATGTTTGGGGGAGGCCTGTGCCTCCCCTTTTGCAATCCAAGCCATAGAGAGATGCATCAGATGGCACACGAGCAATCCCACGACGACGCCCCCAAACGCGCGCAAAAGGATGACAAAGACGGTGAGCTTGCCATTGTCGGCAAGAGCATCCTTATCAATCGACCTCGCGCCGAACTCTTCGCCTACTGGCGCGACTTCAGCAACCTTCCAACCTTCATGAACGCCATCGAAAAGATAGAGGCGCATGACAACCAGCGCTCGACCTGGACGATCAAGGCGCCGGCCGGTCAGCACGTGACCATCGAGACCGAAACGACCGCGGTGCGGGAGAACGACACGATCGGCTGGCGGTCGACCGAACAGTCACAGGTCAGAACGGTCGGGCTTGTGACATTCGCCGACGCCCCTGCTGGCCGCGGCACCGTGGTGACTGCGGAGATCGCATATGAGCCCCCCGGTGGTGACGTCGGGCGACTGATCGCCAAGCTCTTCCGCGCCGAGCCCAATATCCAGGCGCGACATGAGCTGAAGCGGTTCAAGATGCTCATGGAAACGGGCGAAATCGCCACCGGAGCCAATACCAAATCCACCGATGGAGAGCACTGATGCGCGCCCTGACCTGGCACGGCAACAACGACGTTCGCGTCGATACTCACCCCGATCCCGAGATTATCAATCCGCGTGACGTCATCCTCAAGGTGACGTCCACGGCAATCTGCGGATCGGATCTGCATCTTTACGATGGTGTCATCCCGGGCATGAAATCGGGCGACATTCTGGGCCATGAATTCATGGGTGAGGTCGTCGAGGTCGGCCCCAGGAGCACGCTCACCAAGGGCCAGCGCGTCGTTGTTCCCTTCACCATTTCTTGCGGACAATGCTTCTTCTGCCAGCAGCAGCAGTTCTCCGCCTGCGACAACGGAAATCCGGTTGAAAAACAGGATGCATCCGAAATGCTTTATGGCCACGCCATGGGCGCAGCCTTCGGTTATTCGCATCTCACCGGCGGCTATGCCGGCGGCCAGGCGGAATATGTACGCGTGCCATTCTCCGATGTTGGCCCAATCGTTGTTCCCGACGGCATGGAGGACGATGACGTCCTGTTCTTGTCCGATATTCTGCCGACGGGATGGATGGCTGCTGAAAACGCCCAGATCACGCCCGGCGACACAGTCGCGATATGGGGCGCAGGTCCCGTCGGCCTTTTCGCCGTCCAGAGTGCAGTCATCATGGGCGCCGAACAGGTGATCGTCATCGACCATCACCCCCATCGGCTGGAACTGGCGACGAAGTTCGGTGCCAAGATCATCAACTTCGAAGAGACGCATGTCCGCGAGGCGCTGATGGAAATGACCGGCGGACTCGGACCCGATGCCGTGATCGATGCCGTGGGCATGGAAGCGCATGGCTTTGTCGCCGACAATGTCCTCGACCTCATCAAGCAAAAGATCGGTCCGGGGGCCGATCGCGGCCATGCCCTGCGCCAGGCGATCCTGGCGGTTCGAAAGGGAGGGCGCGTTTCGGTCCCAGGCGTCTATGGCGGCATGCTCGACAAGTGGCCCCTGGGCGCGATGATGGAGAAGGGTCTCCAGATCAAGGGCGGCCAGACCCACACCCAGAAGTACACCCACGATCTGCTGCGCCGGATCCAGGAAGGCGAGATCGACACGACCTTTCTGATCAGCCACCGGCTGTCCCTCGAGGACGCGCCGACTGGCTACAAGAACTTTCACGACAAGCAGAACGAATGGACCAAGGTGGTGCTCAAGCCGGGCATGGCCTGAGCCTTTTTCGAACCAGCCTCATTAACAATCGCATCTGGAGACCACGGATGACCACATCGTCCCACGATCTTTTTGTCACCGGGCTTAAGAATGCCCACGCCATGGAAAACCAGGCGCTATCCATCATGAAGCCGCAGGCCAGCCGCATCGAGAACTATCCTGATGTCGAGGCAATGTTGAAGCGCCACATCACGGAAACAGAAGGACAGATCGAGCGGCTCGAAGCCATCCTTGATGGCTTGGACGAAGACCGTTCCGCTCTCAAGGACATGGCGTTATCCCTAGCCGGAACCTTTGCGGCAGTTGGACATACTGTCGCTCCCGATGAGATCGTCAAGAACTCCTTCGCCAACTTCGCTTTCGAGAATTTTGAGATCGCCGCCTACAAGTCTCTAATCGCTCTGGCCGAAGCCTCCGGCAACACGCAAGCCATCGAGGCGCTCGAAGCCAATCTCGATGAAGAGATCGCCATGGCCGAATGGCTCGATGCCAACATCGAAACCGTGACGCTGCAATTTGCGGCGCTCAAGGAAGCGGGCGAAACCGCCAAGAAGTGAACCACGAGACCGGCGCTCACCCGCCGGTCTTTCTGTTTCAAGCCATTAACATCGGAGAACAACCATGTTCATGCGTGTCGACCGACTGATCACCGAACTCCCGCCTGCCAAGAAGCAGGACCCCAACGCTGCCGCCGCTTTGCAGGAGTTGCTCGGCGGAAAATACGGCGAGATGTCCACGCTCGGGAACTATATTTTCCAAAGCAATGCTGGAGCGCATCCCCATTCGGTCCTTGGGGTTGCGTTGGCCGGTCCCTGAAAGCCGACTTTGCCAATCATGCCCGTCCCCGCGGCTTGGTCGATCCATTGTACGCCAACAACTTCGCAAGCACAGGCGGGCATGAACTGCCCGCTCCCTCAACTCTGCGTAGTCGGCAGAATCAGTCTGAGCTGATTGCCGGCGTGTCCCGAACTGACTTCTGTCCGTCCGCCGATTGCGCTTGCTCGGCGGGCCCGGTTAGAGAGGCCGCGGCCGGGTTGGTGGTTCTCGGGCGTGAAGCCGCGGCCGTTGTCGGAGACGCGGCTGCAAACATGACCCGTCCGCGCTGCCGTCGCGCTAGCCCAGGAGGCCGCGGCGGATGGCTTCGGCGACGGTGTGCACCCGGTTGCGGGTGCCGAGCTTGGCGGAGACATTGTCCAGGTGCTGGTTGACCGTGCGGGCCGACATGCCGAGCCTGTTGGCCACGCCTTCCGAAGTGAGGCCCTCTGCCGATAGTTCCATGACCTGGCGTTCGCGCGGCGTCAGCAGGCTGGCCGTGGGAACAGGTGTTCCCCCAAGCAGCCTCGCCTGGGTCAACAGCGCGTAGCATACGATCCGCAGCGAAGGCGCGATTTCGTCGAGGTCGGCTGGATCGCCAGAAAAGCTAGCGGCGCCGCGGGTCTCGGCGTCAAAGGTGATCGGAACGACCGTGGCATTGTCGAAGTCGTACTTTACCGCAACATCATAGCGGGGATCCTCGCGATCGATCCGGATGTGCTGCACAGCCCCGCGCGTGAGCACTTCGGCGAAGGAGCGGCTGATCGAGCGGGTGCCGTTTTCGGTCTGGACCCTCCACCACGCGGCGCGTTCGGCAAAGCTGTCCCAAAGCCGGATCGGCCGGGTCGCATCAGCGGGAAAATCAAGGAGGTAGGCGCTCCGATAACCAAGTTGCTCCGCCAGATCTCCCAGGAGGATCTCGAGTTCGGCGTCGCTTTCCGTTTCTGGCAACCGTTGCAGGATCACGTCGACGAAAGGCAGCATCGGCTGATCCTATTGGAGCATTTTGAGGCGAATGGCCTGGGCGACGCTGTGCACCCGATTTCGGGTGCCCAGCTTGTCCGAAACGTTGTCGAGGTGCTGATTTACGGTGCGGGCAGACATGCCCAGCCGTTCGGCGATCTCCTGCGATGTCAGGCCCTCGGAGGATAGGAGCATAACTTCCTGTTCCCGCGGGGTCAGCGTCGCCGAGGCTGTCTTGATGCCGTTGATCCGCAGCGATCGGGCGCGCGAAAACAGGCTGTAGCACACGAGCTGCAGTGCACTCTCCTCGCTTCGCGACAGTACCTTGCCGCCGCAGAGAGCGATAATGCCGGCCGATTCGGTTTCATATGAGATCGGAACGACTGCCGCATCGACCATATCGACACGCTCCATGAAATGAAGCAGTGGATCGCGCGGCCCGGAAAACCGGTCCTTTCCCAGATAGTGCACCTCGCCTTGCCGCAAGATGTCTTGCAGCGACTTCGTGCTCTGCCTCAGGCCGCTGGAAACGTAGCGGTCCCACCAGCCCTCACGCGCATGACTGGAGTCGAGCACGGAAACGGCGTCGTTGAGGGCATTGGCGTATTCGATCAAGTAGCCGCTTCGATAGCCGAGCTCGTGCGCCAGCCGCCCAAGTAGGACTATGATATCGTTATCGTTTTTGGCCGAACGGACGCGGCCTAGATAGTCTTCGGCAAATCCCAGCATTATTCCAAGAATTTTTCGGAACGGGAGTGATTTGAGGGTGTTCGACGGATCCTTCTACAATAGATCGTCTCCAGAAAAATGCCATCGTAAAATTTAGGGATGTGAATTTGCACGACCGCAAATTGCGCAATGATATTCCTCACGATTTTCGGCTGCGCTGCTTTTCTGTATGTTTCTGATCATTCCCCAAGCGTCCTTGGTGAATGGCGGCGTCGGGCTCCCTACGACGATGCGGACGTCGGACCTAGCCGGCGTTTCAACAGCATGTGCAGGGGGCAAGATCACTGCGGCTCAGAAAGAGCTTGCGTCCCCCCGGTTGATCTTGCCCCACTGCCATTCATTCCGCAGAAGAAGTTACCTTTTGTTAACTTCGAATTGAATATCAATATAGTTTCTTAGTTTATCTGATTCCATAAATCATTCTGCAACATCCCTGTCCGTATTTTAGCGACGGGGCGCTGTGTATACTAAGCACATACCGGCGAGTAGTCATTTGCGTTGTTTCAAGGAGCGCTTTGGCGATCGATTGGGTCGTCATTCGCATACAAGAAGATCATCGAATTTTTGGCCGCTCGGGGTGCGGACACTGGCGCGTGCGCTCGGTGCAATCGCCATCAATGTCCTTGCCAGTCTCGTCCTAAGCCTGATCTTCGCCACGCAGGTCCTTGCCGCATCTCCCGGATGCACGGCCGTCAATAGCGGACTTCTCAACTACAGCGGATCTTCGCCAGCAGCTCATCTGGGCGTGGTGCTGGGAGAATTCTATCCCGGCGACCAATTGTTCATGACCTATACTACCAACACGCCCAAGGCCGGGGTCATCCTTGATCTCATCCTCACCAGCGTGTCGGTTCGAACCCAGACGACCGGGAGCACCGGGACCACGTTCTCGCAGAATGCAACCGTGGGTGCGCTGCTGCCGATCGGCGCACAGGCAGGCATCACTGACCTCACGGCCGTTCTCAATCCACGCAACGTGGTGATGACGGTTACCTGTACGCCTGCACCGGCGCCGGCGACCATGAGCATCGCCGCCTCGCCGGCCAGTTCGGTATTCGGTCAGTCGACGGCATTGACGGCGACGCTGAGTTCGGTCGGCGGCCAGCCCAGCGGCAATGTCGTTTTCACCATCGACGGCGTTGCCCAGGCGCCGGTTCCGATCGTCAATGGCGTTGCCACGCTCAACACGTCGGCGCTTACCGTCGGTGGACACACGGTCAGCGCCAGCTATGCGGGCAATTCGAGCTTTACGTCGGCCAGCGCCACACTCCCCGGTGGCGTTACCGTCAGCAAAGCGTCGACCACAACTGCGCTGTCAAGCTCGGCCGCTAACACGGCCTTTGGGAGCAGTGTGACCTTCACAGCCACGGCCAGCGCGACGGCGCCGGGCTCGGGCACGCCAGCCGGCTCGATCATCTTCACCGTCGACAATGTCGACCAGGCGCCCATCACGCTCAGCGGCGGCGTCGCCACGTTTTCCACCAGCGCATTAGGCGTGGGCAATCATCAGGTATCGGCACGATACGTCGGCAATGCGTCCTACAATGGAAGCGCCAGCAGCACGGCCGCCGTGACGGTCGCCAAGGCGGCAACGTCCACGGCTGTCACGCAGAGCGCAGCCAGCACTGTGTCCGGCGACGCGGTGACATTCCGCGCGACGGTCTCGTCTGCCGGGGGCACGCCCAGCGGTTCGGTGGTCTTTTCCATCGATGACGTCGCGCAAGCGCCGCAGACGCTCAGCAACGGGGTCGCGGAGCTGACGATCTCCTCGTTGGCGGTGGGCAATCGTGTGGTCACTGCCAGTTATGCGGGCAGCGCCACAATGCAGGGCAGCATCGGAACGCTATCCGGCGGCCACACCGTTACAGCCATCGAAACGACCACGACACTGTCGGCTCCCGGGCCTATCACCTATGGCGCAACCGCCACCATCACTGCCGCGGTGACATCGGGTCGCGGGACCCCGACCGGGAATGTCGTTTTCGCGGTGAATGGCGTCAACCGCGCACCCGTTGCGCTCAGCAACGGCTCTGCCTCGATTTCACTTTCGGGTCTCGATGCGCGGACGCATGCGATCACGGCTGTCTACGCGGGGACTGCAACCTTCGGCACCAGCACCGGGACGCTGGCGGGCGGCCAGGTCGTCAACAAGGCCGCGACCACGACGACCGTCAATGCCATATCGCCTGTGGTGCTTGGACAATCGGTCAGCGTGCTGGCGACTGTTGCGTCCGGCGGTCTCAGTCCCGATGGCACGATAGTCTTTACGGTCGACGGGACGGCATACGATCCCATTGCCGTCGCCAACGGACAGGCTTCGCTGGTCGTCCCAGGCCTCGGGGTCGGAAACCACTCAGTCTCGGCGGCCTATTCGGGCAGCACCAAATTTATCGCCAGTTCCGGCTCGCAGGCCGCCGTCGTCAACCAAGCGCCTTCCAGCCTTGCCATTTCATCCTCCGCCAATCCTTCGGTGGCAGGGCAGGCCATGACCTTCACTGCCACCGCGACATCCAATGTCGGAACTCCAACGGGTCAGGTGGTCTTCACCATCGACAATGTAGCGCAGACGCCTGTGCAGCTGAGCAACGGTACGGCCAGCCTCAACTGGCCGGCCATGAGCGTGGGCAATCATACCGTATCGGCTGTGTATGGCGGCAACAGTTCGCTGGTTGGTAGCTCAGCGACCCTGGCGGGCGGGCAGGTGGTGGAGCGCGCCGCTACCCAGCTTTCCGTCGCCGCCAGCGCTCCGGCGAGCCAGTTCAATGCGCCCGTTACCTTCACGGCGCAGGTGGCAGCGATGGCACCCGGCAGCGGCCTGCCGTCCGGCGATGTGGTCTTTACCATCGATGGCGTCGCTCAAGCCCCGGTCGCGCTGTCGGGGGGATCGGCGTCCATCACGCGGAGCAATCTCAGCATCGGCACGCACACTGTTTCTGCGGTCTATGCGGGGAGCGGAGACTACGCGCCCAGCGCAGGCATCCTTCCGGGATCGGTGACGATCGGGGCCGCGGCGACGACGACGACCCTTGCATTCCTGCCTGCAACGCCGCGCCTGGGCGATACGGCAACGCTGACGGCGACGGTCGGTACGGCAAACGGCGCGGCAGCCGGCGCCGTGATCTTCACGGTCAACAGCGTGGATCAGACGCCGGTCGCTCTGGTCAATGGCGTGGCGCAGTTCGCCATTCCGAATTTGGCCACCGGGACCTACACGCTCGGCGCTCGCTTGGTCGCATCGGCGCAATACCAGGCCAGCGATGCGAACAGCGTGAGCATGACGGTGCAGCCGGGGTTGACGACGACCCAGGTTAGTGCGAGCCCGGGCAGCGTCCGGCTGGGCGAGACCGTCGTGGTTTCGGCGACCGTCACCGCAACCCATGGCACGCCAATGGGCGATGTGGAATTCCTGGCGGACGGCACCGTAATCGGCAGGGCAACGCTCAATAGCGGCTCGGCAAGCCTGCCGATTGCCGGGCTGGCGCGCGGCAGTCACGTGATTTCGGCCAATTATCTGGGGTCGACCGATCACGCCACAAGCTCGGGTGAAGCGGCGACGCCGGTCGCCGTGACGGCGGGAGCCACGACGGTCGTCGTTTCCGCCAGCCCGCAGCCGGCACGTTTCGGCCAGGCCGTGACATTGTCCGCGCTGGTTTCAGCCCTTTCGGGCACGCCCGGGGGAACAGTGACGTTCTCCGTCGATGGCGCTGACTTGCCCGCAGTGCTGTTGACTTCAGGCGCAGCCAGCGTGCCGGTTCCGGGGCTGACGCCCGGACGTCACACGGTGTTGGCTACATATTCTGGCTCGACGGACTATCTGGCATCCGACAGCGCACTGAGCGGTGGGGTGACTATCGATAGGGCTGTCGCATCCCTGTCGATTGAGACTCTCCCGGTCAACCCAGTTTTCGGTGAGGCGACCAGTGTCCGCGCAAGTTTGACATCGCCGGCGGGCACGCCGAGCGGAGATGTCGTGTTCGTGGTGGACGGGGTCGCCCTCGATCCGGTGACAACCCTTAACGGTGTTGCGACCGCGAACCTGCCGAGTCTGTCCGCAGGCACGCATGCCATCGAAGCCCGGTTTGCCGGCGACGCCCGTTTCGAGGCTATCACCGACACCCTGGCCGGCGGGCTCGTGATTGGCCAGGCCGCGACGGACTTGGCGCTGACGGTCAATGCAGCGCGCGTGGAATTCGGTGCGCCGGTGGCACTTTCCGCCAAAGTCACCTCGGATGGCGGAACGCCCACAGGATCGGTGGTATTCACAATCGACGGCATTGCCCAACAACCTGTGGCGTTGAGCAACGGCACCGCCGTCCTGACGACGTCGGGGCTTGCCATAGGCATGCATACGGTTTCGGCAACCTATGCTGCGCAGGGCAATTTTGGAACCAGCTCCGCGACCTTGAGCGGCGGTGTCGACATCGATGTGGCCGCGACACGGGTCGTTGTATCAGGCCCCGGGGCGTCGGTTGCGGTGGGCGAAACTGCCCGCTTCACGGCGAGCGTAGAGGCGGACCACGGCACGCCCGCGGGCCAGGTGATCTTTTCGATCGATGGCGTTGAGAGGGCGCCGGTGACGCTGGTGCAGGGCGTCGCGAGCATCGATGTGACCTTCCCCACCGCCGGCGCCCATGTGGTTCATGCGACCTATTCGGGTGCGGCCACATTTGCTCCGTCCGATGCCACGCTGACTGGCGGGATCACCATCGTGAAGGCGACTGCACAACCCGCTTTGACGCTTCCGGCAACGAGTGCGTACGGCGCGCCGGTGACGGCCAGTGTCACCGTGACGTCGACAGGCGGGGCGCCTGGAGGCAGCGTCACGGTGCTTGTCGACGATGTGCCCGTGGGGACTGCGATCCTCGAGAATGGTGCGGCTTCGCTTGTGCTGCCCGCGCTTTCATCGGGCGACCACGACGTTGTGGCCCGATATGAGGGCGACCTCAACTTCGCGGGGGGCGCGAGCGGAACACGCACGATTTCCGTGCTGCCGGCCGATGTGACCCTGGCCATTTCCGCGAGTGCTGGCCAGATCACGGCCGGCGAGCCGGTCACGATCACCGTTCGAGCCACCACCGCCTATGGATCGGCTGCAGGCGATGTGACCGTTACCGTCGGCGCCGCCGATTATCAGGGGACGTTCACCAACGGTGTGGCCACGATCCTGGTCACCGGTCTTGCGGAGGGCGTCTACTCCGTGACCGCGGTCTATGACGGGTCGTCAGAATACGCACCCGAAACGGCGGCCCTGGGCTCCGACCTCATCGTGAGCGCGGCGCCAACCGACATTCAGGTCACTGCCGATCTGCCCCGCAGTGTCGATGGCGTGCCCTATTCAGGCAGTTTCTCTGCATATGGCGGTGTCGGGCCCTATGAGTTCGAAGTCTCCGATGGCGCCTTGCCACCGAACCTGACGCTCGACCGCACCACGGGTGTGGTCGAGGGGACCCCCGTGGCGGGATCCTATACCTGGGAAGTAACGGTTACGGGCAGTGCCGGGGCGCCCGGAATCTACCGGGCCAACCTCACTGTCCTCGATGCGGTGACGATCGTGCTGCCCGGCGGGCTGCCCGCAGCCACCTATCGCGGGGACTACACTGCATCCGTTGCTGCAAGCGGCACGTCTGCCTCGGTCAGCTATGTCGTTTCCGCCGGTCGACTGCCTCGGGGATTGAGCCTCAACTCTGCCACGGGGGCGATCAGCGGCGAGGCGACCGAGGTCATCGATGCTGTATTCACCATCACCGCCACTGATACAAACGGGTTTGTCGGCACGGCGAGCTACATTCTGTCCGTGGTCCCGCCTGTGATCACTGTGGATGGGGCGTTTGGTAATGCCATCGTGGGGGGCGCGTATGCGGGGTCGGTCACGGTCACCGGCGGCATGGCGCCCTATAATTTTGCGCTGGATGGGACGTTGCCTGACGGCCTGGTGTTCAACGCCGCGATCGGCGCAGTCTCCGGTGCTCCCACCCAGGCAGGTTCTGCAGCCTTTGCCATCCTCGCCTCCGATGCGCATGGCTTTACCGGGCGATACGACGTCGCCTTCGATATCGAGGTCCAGCCCATCGTCGTCCTGCCCAGCACGCTCGCGGCTGCTCGGGAAAATCGCGCCTATGCACAGGCGTTGTCTGCGACGGGCGGAACCGGGCCCTATACCTATTCGGTCGTCACCGGCGATCTGCCCGTCGGGGTCACCCTGAATACAACGACCGGACGTTTGTCCGGCACACCGCGCGAGAATGGTCGCTTCATCTTCGAGATCGAGGCAAGCGATGCCAACGCACTCGCCGGACGCCATGTCTACACGCTTGACGTTGCGCCGGCAGCGGTTCTCGTGGTCGGCACGACGCTCGACCCGGTCACTGCAGGCCTCGACTATTCCGACTTCATAACCGTCTCGGGCGGAACAGGACCCTATACGTTCGAAATCGTCAGCGGCGCGCTCCCCGCCGGCATGGAGCTGGACACCACGACAGGCGAGATCCACGAGACGACGCTGGTTCCGGGCACCTATACCTTCACCGTGGCTGTCACCGATGCTGGTGGCGACTGGGTGCTGGCTACAGTCGGTCTGCGCGTCGTCGCGCCGACAATCGGCGTTACGGTCGATGCCAACAACGCCGCTTTCGGCGAAACCGTCACGGGAATCGCCCAAGCCACGGGCGGTACGGCGCCGTTCCGGTTCGCCGTTAGCGCAGGGGCGTTGCCGCGAGGCGTGTCGATCGTTCAGGCAACCGGCGTGATCACGGGGACTGCGACGCAGGCGGGTCAGTTCACGGCGACGATCTCGGCGACCGATGCGAACGGATTTGTCGGAACTGCAACGGTCGAGATCGCGATCCTCGCTCCGACGCTGACGCTCTCGGCGCTGCCCGATGATTTCCGGATCGGGCGGCCTGTTACGGAAACGCTGGTGGGCGGCGGTGGCCGGTCACCTTATAGCTACGCCGTCACCAGCGGTTCGCTGCCGGCAGGTATGGCGCTCGATGCGACGAGCGGCGCGCTGACAGGCACGCCCCTGGCGCTGGGTGAGCGCACCTTTACCATTACCGCGACGGATGCCGATGCATTCGTGATCAGCCGCAGCTACACCGTCGAGATCGTCAGCAATGCCGGCACAGCGCAGTTGCCGACCGTGCAGCCCCCGGCGGCGACGGCAGGCGTGAGCTATTCTACCCTCATCGAGGCGACTGGGGGTGCCGCGCCACTCCGGTATTCCATTACAGCCGGCGGCCTGCCATCTGACCTGCGGCTCGATCCAGCGACAGGTGAAATCAGCGGCATCACTGCTGCAACCGGCAATTTTACGTTCGAATTGACCGTGACCGACGCGGACCATCGCGCCAATTCCGCGACCTATACGCTGGTCAGCATCGCCCCAGTCATTTCCGCCGATGGACAGCCGCCCGCTGGCATAGCTGGCACGTCCTACGCCGGTGCCTTGCTAGCGCGCGGTGGGGTGGGGCCCTATGTGTTTGATGTCCAGTCGGGCAGCCTGCCGCTCGGGCTGACCCTCGATCCATCGGGTCAGATCACAGGCACGCCCAGGCAGGCGGGCGTATTCGAGCTCGTCGTCATTGCGACTGACGACAATGATTTTGCCGCCACGCTGACCTACCGTCTGGAGGTCGCCGCGCCTGAGCTCGTCATCAGTGCGACCACCCCCAATGGGCAGATCGGCAGGACCTATAACGGGAATATCACCGCCAGCAACGGGATTGCACCCTTCACCTACGCGGTCACTGGTGGCGCACTTCCGGCTGGCGTCGATCTCGATGCCAATTCAGGTGCCCTTTCAGGCGAGCCAACGGCATCGGGCAGCGCGATCTTCACCATCACCGCCACCGATAGCTTTGGCTTCAGCGCCGCCATTACCCGCTCAGTAGTGATCGCAACCAATGTCGGCACAGCCACCATGCCCGCCACGCTGATGAATGGCGTTGCAGGCGACGACTACGACGCCACTGTCGCTGCCAGTGGCGGCACCGGCCCCTATCGCTATGAAGTGACCGTCGGCGCCTTGCCGGATGGGCTCAGCCTCAATGCCACCACCGGCATCATTGACGGTGTTCCGACGCAGGCCGGTCAATTCACTTTCTCGATCACGGTCAGAGATGCTCTGGACCTCATCAACCAGCAGGCCTTCACCCTGGACATCGCCGCGCCCGTGGTCGAGGTCGACGCCAACCCGCCTCCAGCGGAAGCGGGAGAACCCTATTCGGCCATGGTCACAGTCAGTGGCGGTACGGCTCCCTACAGTTTCGCCATGGTGGATGCACCGCCGGGCCTCACCATCGACAATACCGGCGAAATCTCGGGGCAGCCGTCGCGAGCGGGCCTTTACACATTCAGCGTGGTTGTTACCGATACCTACGGTTTCAGGACCGTACAGGCCTTTACCCTACGCGTCGCCAGCGTTCCGATACCCCTCGACATGCCTGCGGGTGTGCCTGTGGCCGTCGTCGACGAGCGCTATGTCGGCCTCGTCGTGCCCAGCAATGCCGTGGGCAGCGCCACCTATACGCTGGTCAATGGCACGCAGTTGCCCGCGGGTCTGACCCTTGGTGCGGGCGACGGCATCATTTCTGGCGCGCCGACAACGGTGGGCACGTTTTCGTTCGACATCCGTGCGGTCGATGAGGATGGCAATATTGGCGAAGCGAGCTACCAGCTTGTCGTCGAGGCCGCCGCCGTCCCTCAACCGGAAACAACCGATACCCAGGTAGCGATCACGGCCTCCAGCGCTGTAGTTGGCGAAACTGTTTCCGTTTCGATCTCAGTCACGTCCTCGAACGGTCCAGCCAATGGTGGGGTCGTTGCCCTGGTGGACCGGAATACGGGGACCACACTTGCCAGTGGTGCGTTGGCGGCAGATGGCACGCTCGCTCTCGATGTCACCTTTCCCACGGCGGGCACCGTGGATCTTGTGGCGCAATATGCCGGCACGTCGAGTTTCGCCGCCTCCAACAGTGCGGGCGATACCATCACGGTCGGTTCGGCCAGCACTTCGGTATCGATCTCTGGGACATCGGGGACGGTTCTCGCCAATGCGCCCATCCTTCTTGTGGCGCAGGTGTCTCGGCAGGCACCGTCGTCCGGCCCAGCGGGTCTTGGCGACATCGTATTCACCGTCGATGGCGCCGACAGGGAGCGGCGCGCCACCGTTTCGGGCAGCGCCAGCTATTCGTTCTCGCTGCCGCCCGGCACGTACCTGCTCGGTGCCCGGTACGAGCCGTCCGACACAAGGGATGCGGGCAGCGCCAGCACCCCCGTGCCGCTGCTGGTCACGTCAGGAACGATTACCACTCTTTCGGGGCCGACCAGCGACGTCGAACCGGGCGCTCCGGTGGTCTATACGGCCACCGTGACCCCGGATGTTTCCGGCGTGGCCATCGATGGCGAGGTGATCTTCACCGATAACGGCTCGGTGGTGGCCACGGTGCCAGTGAGCGGGAATACGGCGATTTTCTCGACCACCGCCGGACCGCTCGGCACCCATGAGATCGTCGCGACGTTCTCGTCGGACAGCCACTACGATGACAGTGCGTCTCCGGCTCTGTCCTATCTGGTCGTGCCGCCAACAGGAGCCCCGGCGACAGCAACCACGACCACGCTGACGAGCACGACAACGACGCCCCAGATCGGAGAGTCGGTGCAGTTGCACGTCGAGGTCAGGGGCACCGGCGCGCTCCCGACCGGCTCGGTAACATTGGTCAATATCACAACAGGGGTGACGCTGGGCACGGTGGAGCTGGACGCTGGCGGCAATGCTTCCATCGGGCTCGTTCTCACCGATCTCGGGACGACGACGATCCGGGCGCGCTATGAGGGCGATGCATCCAACCTCTCAAGCGAGCAGGACGTCACCCTTACCGTCGCCGCCCCCGGCACGCAGCTGACCCTGACGCCGTCGGCAAGTGCGGTGGTTCCAGGAGACAGGGTGACGCTGTCGGCGCAGGTGGAACGGGATAGCGGCGGCTTGGCCGATGCGGGCACGATCGCATTCCTCGCCGACGGCATTGCCTTCGCGCATGTTCCAACCAATGGCAACGCGGTGGTTGAAGCGACGAGCGATCCGCTCAGCGACCACACGGAGTTCGTCGCCGAATTTATCCCCGGGCCGGGCAGCGTCGATGCCCCGGCTGCGTCCAATGCCGTGACCGTCAACGCGGTCGTGGCGACGCCCTTGGTGGTGGTGTCGGCAGTCATTGCCAGCGACGGCAGTGCTTCGGGCACGGTTTCCGTGACCGCTCCGTCAGGCGTCGGCCAGGTGCCAGGGGGCGACGTTACCTTGCAGGCAACCGGCGTCGCCGACCAGGTGCTCACGCTCTCCGGCGGCACGGTCGCCTTCACCTACCCGGCCGGGACGTTTGGTAATTCGGCCGTCATCTTCACCGCCGACTATGGCGGCGACTTCAGTTTTGCCGCCGCAAGCGGCTCGACCACGGCTACGATCACGCCATCGGGCAACCTCTCGGTTCAGCTGAGCTCAAACACTGGCGCGATCTTCTCGGTCGGACAAGTGATAGTGGTCAGCGCGGACATCTCGGCCACTGCCGGCGCGGTAAACGGCATTGTCGTCACCTCGTCCGCCAGCTTCAACTGCCCGCGGACGGCGCTCCCGGCCGGACAGAGCATGACCTGTAGCGGGCAGTATCTTGTGACGGAAAGCGACCTGGCCGCCGGGCAATTGATCATCGGGGTCACGGTGTCCGCCGCCAATACGGCGTCGGTCAGCCAGCAGATCGTGCTCGGGCTGGAAGCCGACACTGTTTCGGAAACCTTCCGCAGCCTGGGCCAGACATTCGTGGCCGACCGCGCGCGCAGCCTCGGCACTGCACTGCCGCTCCCCAATATCTTTACCCGCCGTCTTGCCGGGACGCGTGCCGGGACGGTGCAGGCAAGCACGAGCGAAACCAGCCAACTCCTCGCCTTTTCGTCTAGTCTGGTCGAATGGCGCAATTGGGGCGCGGCCCAGGCTGCAGGCGATCTGGCGCTCGGCACAGCGGACGAGCCGCTGCCCGTCAATGTGTGGATCGACGCACAGATGGCGGTTCACGCATCTGCCAGCGGCGACGAAGCCTGGGGCCGTCTGGGCACGTTCGCGCTGGGCGCCGACTATCTCGTCACCGAGGACTTCTTCGCGGGCGTGATGGTGCAGGGCGACTGGGCTTCGCAGACCGGCAATGACGGTGACGTCAGCGGCTCGGGCTTCCTGATCGGCCCCTATGCCTCCATCGCTCTAAACGAGACATTGTCATTGGATGCCGCCGTGCTCTATGGCCGGTCGTCCAATACATCGACCGCGACCCTGTTCGGTCAGGCCTTCCGGGGAGACTTCGAAACCTCGCGTCTTTATGCAAAGGCGGCGCTTTCAGGTTATTTCGAGGTGGATCAGCTGACCCTGCGCCCCAATGCCACCTTCCTGCTGACATCCGAAACCACCGACGACTACGTCGTGACCAACGGTTCCGGCGCCTTGGTCAGCATTCCCGGCGGCGACCATCTGCAATACCAGCTCACCGTGGGCGGCACTGCCGAATATGAGGTCGCTCTGGAGGATGGCGCGACGCTGACGCCGATTGTCGGGCTCGATCTGGGCTTCAATGACACGGTGACGGACGGCCAGTCTCCGGATGGTTCGCTGCTGGGCCGTCTCACGACGGGCGTCCGGTACCGCACCGATGCCGGGTTCGAACTCGGCGTCGAATTCAGAACGGAAATCGATAGTGGCGGCTTCAGCTCGGCCGGCGCGCGCGCCACCATCCGCGGGCAGTTCTGACCTCAAGACACCGTCCGGGTGCCCTTGAGCACAACCGAACGGGTCGTCTACCGATCGGTCAAAACGTGAAACATCAAACCGCTCCTAATGCTCACAAGGAAAAATCTAATACTCGACCAACTCGATAGAGTTAGTGGAATATTGTTGGACGCTTCACCCAGCAATCCACGCAGAGCGAGAGGTCGAAATGAGCGAAACGAACCGGAAGATCCGCCTCGGCGCCTTCATCATGGCGACGGGTCACCATGTCGCCGCCTGGCGCCATCCACAAGCCGAAGCCGATGCCGGCCACAATA
Source organism: Devosia lucknowensis (assembly GCF_900177655.1). Lineage (NCBI taxonomy): Bacteria > Pseudomonadati > Pseudomonadota > Alphaproteobacteria > Hyphomicrobiales > Devosiaceae > Devosia > Devosia lucknowensis. The sequence continues at coordinate 1,003,342 of NZ_FXWK01000002.1, forward strand.
TCGATCACTATCGGGGACTTGCCCAGACGGCCGAGCGTGGCCTCTTCGACCTTGTCTTCGTCGCCGACAGTCCGGCCGGCTGGGATGGCGACAAGGAGCCGGAAATCCGCTCCCGCGTGAGCCATTCGGCCCATTTCGAGCCGGTGACGCTCTGGTCCGCGCTGTCGCAGGTCACCGACAGGATCGGCTTTGTGGCCACGGCCTCGACGACCTACGAGGACCCGTACCTCCTGGCACGTAAATTCGCCTCGCTCGATCATATCAGCAAGGGGCGGGCTGCGTGGAACGTGGTCACGACGGCCGCGGACGTTTCAAAGAACTTTTCGATTGCCGGCCATCCAGCCCATGCCAACCGTTACGAGCGGGCTGAAGAGGTGGTCGATCTGGTGCTCGATCTCTGGGACAGCTATGAAGATGATGCGCTGGTGATCGACAAGGAAAGCGGCGTCTTTCTGGACCCCGCCAAAGTGCATCAGGTCAATCATCATGGCCAGTTCTTCGATGTGGCGGGCCCACTCAATGTCGCCCGCTCGCCACAGGGCCGGCCCGTCGTCGTACAGGCCGGCGCCTCGGAGGCCGGCCGCAATCTGGCGGCGCGCACGGCCGAGGTGATCTTTACCGCAAACCAGACGCTGGCAGCCGGCCAGGAGTTCTACGCCGATCTCAAGGGGCGTCTGGCCAAGTATGGGCGGCGCCCGGACCAGCTGCTGATCATGCCCGGTATCTTTCCGGTTCTCGGCGGCACCGAGGTGGAGGCACAGGAGAACTATGAGTTCATCCAGTCGTTGGTCCATCCTTCCATCGCCTGGGCCATCCTCAAGCAGTACTACGTGGGTGTCGATCTTTCAGGTTATTCCCTCGACGACGTGGCGCCGCCCCTGCCTGGTGACACTGAACTCAACAAGAGCCGCCTCAAGCTCGTATCTGACCTGGCCAGTACCGGCCTCACCCTGCGCCAGCTTTATCTGTCGCTGGCTACGGCGCGCGGGCATCGCACGGTAGTCGGCACGCCTGAGCAAATCGCCGATGCCATCGAGGTGTGGTTCAACAATGGCGCGGCGGACGGCTTCAATATCATGCCGCCGATCCTGCCCACGGGCCTGACCGATTTCGTCGACCAGGTGGTGCCGATCCTGCAACGGCGCGGACTGTTCCGCACCGAGTACGAAGGGTCGACGCTGCGGCAAAACCTCGGTCTTGAGCGCCCGGTCAATCGCTTCCTTGCTCGCGACACCCAGCAGCAGCGGAGCGCCTGATGAGCCAGTTGAACATCGTGGGCTTTGCCGGCTCGTCTTCCACGCCATCCCGCACCAGGAGCCTGGTCGAAACCGTGGTCGCGCAGACTGCGGGACGCGTGGGAGCAGAGACCAGAATCTATGACCTGGTCGACATCCATCCCTCGCTCGGCGCCACGCTCGATGCGCGCCACGCCCCGCCGGATCTGGTGGAGTTGATCGACACCATCACCGCTGCCGATGCGCTGGTTGTCGGCTCGCCGGTGTACAAGGGCACTTATACGGGTCTTTTCAAGCACCTTTTCGATCTCATTGACCCCAAGGCGCTCAAGGACAAGCCGATCGTGCTCACGGCGACCGGCGGCAGCGAGCGCCATGCGCTGGTGGTCGACCATGGGTTGCGTCCGCTTTTTGCGTTCTTCTCCGCCGACATCCTGTCCACCGGCATCTACGCCACCGAGCCCGATTTTACCGACTACCTGCCCTCGAGCGACAACCTCAGGTCGCGCATCGGTCGGGTCGTCGACGAGCTGAGCTGGCGTCTCAATGCCACCCGCGGAACAACCCTGGCGCAGAGCGCCTGATCCTTTCCCATCGGAGCCCTTCCATGATCACTCGCAGACAGACCCTTCAACTCCTCGCTGCCGGAGCGGCAGCGCTGGCCCTCCCCACTGCCGGCCGGGCGCAGGACAGCGCCACCCAGTTCCGCATCGGCTGGCAAAAGGGCGGCGTCTTTGCGCTCGCCAAAAACAGCGGCGCAATCGAAAAGCGGCTCGCGCCGCGCGGCATCACGGTGACGTGGGCAGAGTTCACCTCCGGTCCTCCGCTGCTCGAAGCGTTGGGCGCCAATGCCATCGACTTCGGCTCGACCGGCGACGTGCCGCCGCTCTTTGCGCAGGCCGCGGGCGGCGACCTCGTCTATGTGGCCGCGACGCCCGGAAGCCTCGATGGCTCGGCAATCCTCGTCAAACAGGCATCTCCGATCCAGTCGCTGGCGGACTTGAAAGGCAAGAAGGTCGCCTTCAAACGCGGGTCGAGCTCGCACAACTTCATCGTCAAGGCGCTGCGCTCGGTCGATCTCACGCTCGATGACATCACGCCTCTCGACCTTGGCCCACCGGATGCCGCCCCGGCCTTCGCCAACAACCAGATCGACGCCTGGGTCATCTGGGATCCTTACTACGCCATTGCCGCTGAAGATCCCGACACCCGCGTGCTGACCACCACGGAAGGCGTCGTGGATTCTTACGGCTTCTACCAGGCCAACGGCGCCTATGCGGCCGAGAATCCGACGATCGTCGCGGAGGTGCTCGATGAGCTGCGCCTGGTGGGCGAAGCAGCGCAGACCGATCTCGATGCGACGGCCGAGGCCATTTCAGCCTCCAACGGGGTGCCGGTGCCGATCACGCGGATCACGCTCGGCCGCAAGGGAGCGAACCTGGGTGCCATCATTCCGCTCGACGACGACATCGTCGCCTACCAGCAGGCGCTGGCGGACGAGTTCTACAATCTCAAGATCATTCCGCGATCGCTGACGATCCGCGACATCGTGTGGTCACCCCCGGCGCTCTGATGCCGCACGGCGAGCCGGCATGGGGCCGGCTCGTCCCATCCTGCTTTCACCGGAGGCCGACATGACCCTCGCTGCTGAACTCGGTAAGCCAATCTCCCTGCCCAAGCATCCACGAAAACCTGTGCGTCGCGCACACCTCCTGCCGTCACCGAACGTGCTGCTTCCCTTCATCCTGCCATTCACCATCATCCTGCTTTGGCAGGCTGCGTCGTCCTTTGGATGGATCACCAACCGGCTGATGCCGGCCCCGATCCAGGTCGTCTGGGCCTTCTGGGACAAGCTGACCAGCGGTGAGCTGGCCGTCAACATCCAGGCCAGCGCCGTTCGCGCGGTCTCGGGCCTCTTGGTCGGCGGCTCGATCGGCTTCCTGCTTGGGCTCGCCAATGGCGTCTCGCGCATCAGCCACGCCCTGACCGACACGACATTGCAGATGCTGCGCACCATACCCAATCTGGCGCTCATACCCCTAGTCATCCTGTGGTTCGGGATCGGCGAGGAAGCCAAGCTGTTCCTGACGGCGCTCGGGGTGTTCTTCCCGATCTACCTCAATACGCTGCATGGTGTGCGTAATGTCGATCCGCAGCTCATCGAGATGGGTCGCGTCTACGGCATGAACGGATGGACGCTGTTCCGGAAAGTGATCTTTCCCGGGGCTCTGCCGTCGATCTTCGTCGGACTGCGCTTCTCGCTGGGGATCATGTGGCTCACGCTGATCGTCGCCGAAACCATGGCCGCATCCTCCGGCATCGGCCACATGGCCAATTCTGCCCGCGAGTTCATGATGACGGATGTGGTCATTCTCGCTCTCGTCATCTACGCGTTGCTGGGCAAGCTGGCCGACGTCATTGCCCAATCCCTGGAACGCCTGACGCTCTCGTGGAACCCCGCTTATCAGAAACCGGTGAAAGCATGAGCACGATCGCCCGTACCAAGAACGTCTGGGGCCGCGATATCGAGCCCGAATACGAAGCCCGCCCGCCGCGCCCAAGAGAACAGAGCCGAGGTGTCGGCATCCGCATTCGCGGCCTCGAAAAACGTTTCGGCGACGTCACCGTCCTGCATGATCTCGATCTTGACGTTCCGGCAGGGCAGTTTCTGGCCATCGTGGGCAAAAGTGGCTGCGGGAAAAGCACGCTGCTGCGCCTCCTCGTCGGGCTCGATGCGCCCACCTCCGGAAGCATCAGCTTCGTCGGCCAGGAGGGTGCTCCGACAGAACCCAACTCGCGGATCGTCTTCCAGGAGCCGCGGCTGCTCCCCTGGGCCAGCGTCATCGACAATGTGGTCGTGGGGCTTGGCGAGAACGTGGGCCGGCGCGAAGCACGCGACCGTGCCGAGGCGGCACTGAACGAGGTGCAGCTTGCCGAAAAGGCGGGCGAGTGGCCGTCGCGGCTTTCGGGGGGACAGCGGCAACGCGCCGCACTGGCCCGAGCTCTGGTCAGCGAGCCGGGATTTCTCGCGCTCGACGAACCCTTGGGGGCTCTCGATGCACTGACCCGCATCACCATGCAGGCGTTAATCGAGCGGGTCTGGCGCGAACAGGGATTTACCGCCCTGTTCGTCACCCACGACGTCAGCGAGGCCGTGGCGCTCGCCGATCGCGTCATCGTGCTGGATGAAGGGCGGATCGCCCTCGACATTACGGTCGAGCACGATCGACCGCGCCAGCGTGGTGCCGCCGACCTCGCCGAAATCGAGGGCCGGTTGCTCAAGGGCATCTTCAAGTAGGGGCATCGGACCCCATGGGCTGCCTGTCTTGTCCATGGGGTCGATAGCCACTATCAGCATGGGCGAGACGAACCGAGGGTCGGTTGACCAGCTGACGACCAGGACAAGGACGTGACCATGACCACCACTGCCCGCCGATCCGTGACTATCATCGGAGGCGGTGCCAGCGGGGTGCTTCTTGCAGCGCATCTGCTGCGCGATCCGGAAACCGATATCCGGGTCACGCTGCTGGAGCGTCGCGGTCAGTTCGGTCAGGGGCTCGCCTATTCCGCCCGGTTGCGCGATCATCGCGTGAACGTGCCGGCGCGCGGCATGAGTGCCTTTGCCGATGATCCCGATCATTTTTGGCGCTGGCTGCAGCAGCGCGATTATCCTGCGCCCCACGGATCGTGGGTGTTCGTGCCCAGACGCCTCTACGGTACCTATCTCGAGCATGTCCTGAGCCAGGCCGGGCAATCCCGTCCGGGCCGCCTGATCGTCTTGGCGGAAGAGGCGGTTTCGGTGCGCGAGACGCGACAGGGCATGGAAACCGTTCTCGATAATGGCACGGTCATCACCAGCGACTATGCGGTTCTCGCGGTTGGGCACGAGACGCAGCCGTCGCGCGGCCGCGGCATCGCCGTGCGCGTCGGGTCGGACCGGGATACGCCGCTCGATCCCGAGGCGCCGGTGATGATCCTGGGATCGGGGCTCAGCATGGTGGATGCCTGGCTGACGCTGGCCGAAACGAGCCACCGCGGCCATGTGCTTGTCGTCTCGCGCAATGGCCTTCTGCCCATGGGCCATCAGGATGTCGAGCCTCTTTTGATCGATGAGTCAGACGTGCCGTTCGGGACGGGCCTGCTGCATTTTCTGCGCTGGTTCCGGCGGCTCATCGCCGAGACCGAGGCGCGTGGCGGCAATTGGCGGAGCGTCATAGACGGGCTTCGGCCGTTCAATCAGCGCATCTGGCAAAGCTGGACCGGCGCCAGCAAGCGTCAGGCGCTGCGCCATCTGCGGCCGTGGTGGAATATCCATCGCCACCGCCTACCGCCCGAATTGCATGCGCGGCTGAGTGGGGCCGTTTCCTCGGGGCAGGTGGAACTGGTCGCGGCCGAGTTTCTGGGCATAGAACGGCATGGAGATGGCGTGCGCGCCACCCTGCGCCGACGCGGCGGCACCGAGCGCAGCACGATCGACGTCGCCCGCGTCTACGATTGCGGCGGGGTGACTGTTGACGTGAAAGCCAGTTCAAACCCGGTTATTCGCGATCTGATCGGCAAGGAAGCGGGGCAACCCGACGCGCTCCATATCGGGCTCGATGTGGACGAGCGTTGTTTCGTCATCGACGGCACCGGCAAGCCGTCACGGCATCTTCTGGCCGTGGGACCGCTCACACGCGGACGGTTCTTTGAAATTGAAGCCGTTCCGGACATCCGCCGCCAGTGCGACGACATCGCCCAACGGCTGATCGGCTTGTGACAGCCTGGCGATCAGCCGCGATTACCCCAGGTGCCGCCGGATCGGGACTCCAGCAATGGCGACGCGCTGCCGATAAGAGCGAGTTCGTTTGCGCTCTGGATGAGGGTGCTGCCGCAGGCGGTCATTCGATCCTCGGTGAACCTTACGGCTGGTCCGGCAATGACGATCGCGGCGGTGGGCCGATCGCCGCGACGGAGAACGGGGGCTGCCATGGAATTCAGCCCGGGCGCATAGACGTCGCGCAGTAGCGCGTAGCCCCGGCGGCGATGAGATTCCAGCATTGTCATCAATTGCTCGATGCTGGTCGGCGCATCGGGACCAAAATCTTTTGGGTCGCCAAGACCTTGGCGACTGACCGCGCTGATGGCCTCGTCTTTGCCTAGGGTCATAAGGATCGCATGTCCCGCGGCGCTGCAGGAGAGCTTGAGATCGATGCCCATGTCAGGATCGTAAAGCAGCCCAGAATTGGCTCCTTGCGCCTTGGCGACAAGCGTCAGTCGTTCGCCGTCCACAATGCCCAGACGAACAAGTTCGCCCGACACTTCGGCGAGGCGCTGCAGGCTGGGCTGTGCGATGTCGACCAGGCCCGACTTGCTGAACCAGCCCACCCCCATCGCCGGCAGTTTGGTGGTGAGACGGTATTCGCCTCGTTGTGTCTGCCGGACGTAGCCGTAGGCAATCAACTCGATGAGTGTCCGGTGGCAGCCGCTGCGCGACTGATTGAGCCCGGTGGCAATATCCACCAAGTTTGCGCCTTGCGGGCGCTCTGCCAAAAATTCGAGGATGCCAAGTGTCTTGTCGATTGCGCCGCTCATTGTCCCTCCTTCTCAACAAGTGCCACATTCGCCATCCCGCAGCAATGAAATCATTCAAAAAATGAAAGATGTACAAATTTCATTGACCCGGACTTCTTTGATGTTATCGCTCTGACGTCAGAAGGCGGAAGACGCCGCGACCGAGGGAGGATTTGGTGATGACATCTGTGACAAGGCGCCTTGCTTGCGCATTTATGCTGGGCGGCGCGCTGCTGGCGTCGTCGATGACGGCGGCGACCGCCCAGGACCAGCGCGAGCTCAAGTTCGCCATGAGTCTTGCCGGGGATCACCCGCTCGGACTTGCGGGCCAGGAATTCGCTGACCTGGTGGCCGAGAAGAGTGGTGGCTCGCTCACCGTGTCGCTGTACCCCAATGCCGTGCTTGGTAGCGACCAGCAGAACCTCAGTGCCGTCCGCGGCGGGACGCTCGATTTCACCATCATGGCGACTGGCCTGCTGGCCGGCATCGATCCGCGCTTCCAGGTGTTCGACCTGCCCTTCATGTTCAACAATTCCGAAGAAGCGTATGCGCTCAGCGACGGGCCGACCGGAAGCGATCTCATGGCCGGCCTTGCAGATGACGGCATCCATGGCCTGGGCATATGGGACCTCGGTTTCCGCAACATGACCAATAACCGCAGGCCCATCGCGGCGCTCGAGGACTTCCAGGGTCTCAAGCTTCGGGTCATCGCTTCGCCGATCTACATCGAGCTTTTCACCCAGCTTGGCGCCAATCCAGTGCCGATGACCTTTGGCGAGGTCTATGGCGCGCTCGAAGCCGGCGCCATCGACGGGCAGGACAACCCGCTCGCTGTCATCCAGTCCGCCAAGTTTGAGGAAGTGCAGGATTATCTGTCGCTGACGCGCCACATCTACACCGGCATGCCATTCCTGATGAGCCAGGAAACCTGGGGCGAACTCACCCCCGAACATCAGTCGGTGATCAGCGAGGCGGCCGAAGAGGCCAAGCTCTTTGGGCGTAATCTCGTGCAGGAGCAAGAAGTCTCGGCCATCGAACAGCTGGGTCAGGAGATGGAAGTCAACGAACCGACAGCCGAGGAAATTGCCCGGCTGCGCGAGGCGGTCAAGCCGGTGGTCGACAAGTTTGCCGCCGATGTCGGCGCTGACGTGATGGCTGCCGCCACCTCTGAACTCGAAGCATTGCGCTAGGTCGGTCATGACACGTCTGGGAGATGCTGCCGTCGCCATGTGGTGGAACGTGGACGAGGCCTACCGCGTCGAATTCCACGAATGGCATTCCAAGGAGCATCTCCCGGAACGTCTCAGTATTCCCGGGTTTCGCAGGGGTACGCGCTGGCAGGACGGCACGCATGGTGCTTTCTTCGTGCTCTACGAACTGTCAGACTACGGTGTGCTGACATCAGCCGATTATTTGGCCCGACTCAATGATCCGACGCCGTGGTCGACCAAGATGATGCCGCTGCACCGCGGCATGGTTCGCAGCCAGTGCCGCATTTTGGCGGCAAGTGGGGAGGGAGTTGCCCGCATCCTGCGCACTGTCCGCCTTTCCCCCCGCCCTGGCGAAGCAGATCGGCTGAGACGAAACCTTGAAGAGTTGGTCGCATCGGTTCCCGGACAGGAGGGGCTCACCAGCGCGATGTTGCTGCACACCGAAACCCCTGACGCCGAACCCACGGCAGAACAGAAGATCCGGGGACGCGATGGTGCGGCTGACTGGATTGTCGTCATTGGCGGGCATGATCGCGCGGCGCTTGATCGCGTTGCGGGGGAGAGCACGGAAGCGCGTCTCATCGAGGCCGGTGCCCAGAACATCGAATTCAATCGCTATGACCTGGTCCACGGCCTGACGGCGCTCGACATGCAGCGCACGGTGGAGGAACCGGCATGAAACGGCTGCTCGATCTTTATTGCCGCGCGCTCAAGTGGATCGCGGTGCTCTTGCTTTTCATCATGGTGTTGCTGGTTTTCGGCAATGTCGTGTTGCGCTATGCGTTCAATTCTGGGATCACCGTCGCCGAAGAACTGTCGCGCTGGCTGTTCATGTGGCTGACCTTCCTGGGCAGCATCTATGCCCTCCGCGAACATCAGCATCTTGGCACCGATACGCTGATCTCGCGCTTGCCGCCGCGCGGACGACAGTTGTGCCTGATCGTCGCAAATCTCTTTATGTTGTGGGTTTGCTGGTTAATCTTCTCCGGCGCACTGGCGCAAACGCGTCTCAACTGGAACGTCACGGCACCTTCGAGCGGCTTTTCGCTGGGCTGGTTCTATTCGGCCGGCATCGTCTTTGCGGTGTCCGCCGCGGTCATTCTCATCGAACAGATCATCTGGCTGGTGCGCGGCAATATTCCGCGCAGCGCCACGGCGGAGGAGCAGGCATGACACTTCTGGTCTTTGTGGGATCACTGCTGGCCGCCATGGCAATTGGGGTGCCGGTCGCCTTCGCGCTGCTGATTTCGGGCGGCGCACTGATGTGGCAGCTCAACATGTTCGACGCGCAAATCATCGCTGAGAACGTCATTCATGGCGCCGACAGTTATCCTTTGCTCGCTGTTCCGTTTTTCCTGCTTGCCGGCGAGATCATGAACAAGGGCGGCTTGTCCCGCCGCCTGATCAACCTGGCGCTTTCGCTGGTCGGCCATGTTCATGGCGGACTGGGCTATGTCGCCATCCTTGCCTCCGTGCTCCTGGCCGCACTGTCAGGTTCGGCCGTCGCCGACGCGGCGATGCTGGCCGCGCTGTTGCTCCCCATGATGGTCGCCGCGGGCCACGATCCAGCGCGGTCTGCGGGCCTCATCGCTGCGTCCAGCCTGGTGGCGCCAATCATTCCGCCCAGCATTGGCTTCATCGTTTTCGGCGTTGCCGCCAATGTGTCGATTTCGCGCCTGTTCATGGCCGGTATTGCTCCTGGCATCATGCTGGCCATCGCTGTCACCGTGACCTGGTGGTTCATGTCACGCCGTGACAATGTCCAGCCGCAGCCGCGGCGCTCGTTCGGTGAAGTCATGGTGGCACTCCGCGAGGCGGGATTTGCGCTGGTGATGCCGGTCATCATCATCGTCGGCCTCAAGATGGGTGTCTTCACACCGACCGAAGCCGGCGTCGTTGCGGCGGTCTATGCAACGCTGATCAGCCTGCTTGTCTATCGCGAACTCACCTGGCAGATGCTCTTCCAGTCTTTTGCGGATGCTGCCCGGACCAGTGCCGTTGTGATGCTGCTGGTTGCCGCCGCGGCCGTCAGCGCCTGGCTGATCACGGTCGCCAATATTCCTCAGCAAGTTGTATCTATGCTTGAGCCGCTGATCGCCAATCCAATGCTGCTGATGGCTGCCATGATGGTACTGGTCATCATCGTTGGCACGGCGCTCGATCTGACGCCGACCATTCTGATCCTCGTGCCCGTGCTGATGCCGCTGGTCAAGGCAGCGGGGATCGACCCGGTCTATTTCGGGGTTGTCTTCATGATCAACTGCGCCATCGGCCTCATCACGCCACCGGTTGGCGTGGTGCTCAACACGGTAGCCGGCATTGGGCGCGTCAGCATGGACAGGGTTACCGCAGGGGTCTGGCCGTTCATGCTGGCCCAGTTCGCCTTCATGTTCCTGCTCGTGCTGTTCCCGGAACTGGTGACTGTTCCAGCACAGTGGTTCCGATAGCCATCACCCGCGCACCGCCGCAATTGACAATGTGCTTTGCGGCGGCCATTCCCGACACCTGGAAACTGCAACAGGTGACAACGGCGCATGGCCCGTCTCATCCTTTTCAACAAGCCCTATGGGGTGCTTTCGCAATTTACCGGCGGTGGGCCGGGCGAGACGCTGGCCGATTTCGTCAATGTGCCTGACGTGTACGCGGCCGGTCGTCTCGACAAGGATAGCGAAGGCCTACTGCTTCTGACCGATGACGGGCAGTTGCAGGCGCAGATTTCGTCGCCTCGCTACAACAAGGAAAAGACCTATCTGGTGCAAGTCGAGGGCGAGCCGTCCGATGCGGCGCTGGACCAGCTGCGCAATGGGGTCATGCTCAAGGACGGACCGACGCGCGCCGCCAAGGCGAGGCGCATCGATCCTCCCGAGCTCTGGGATCGGAAGCCGCCCGTGCGGTTCCGGAAAAGCGTGCCGGACAGCTGGATCGAATTGACCATCACCGAGGGGCGCAATCGGCAGGTCCGCCGCATGAGCGCAGCCGTCGGGCTTCCCACATTGCGTTTGGTGCGCTGGCGGATCGCCGACTGGACGCTTGATGGCGTCGCGCCGGGCGCGTGGCGCGAGGTCAGGGCAGGGGTGGCGCCCTCGCGCCGCTGACCGTCTGGCGCATAGCACCAATGAAGGGCTGGCGCAGGGGCGGGCTTTGTCCTATCTCCCCCTCGAAGAGCCAGGCCATGTCGGCCGGCCGGGTTGGAGGACAAGCCGTGTCAGCCCAGACCCCGCGCAAGCGCATCACCACCCGCGATATCGCCGCCATGCGGCAGCGGGGCGAAGCGATCGCCATGCTCACCGCCTACGATGCCACGATGGCCGCACTGGTCGAGATGGCCGGGGTCGACATGATCCTTGTCGGAGACAGTCTGGGCAACGTGGTGCTCGGACACGACACGACGCTGCCCGTCACGCTCGATGACATGATCCGCCATGCGGCGGCGGTCAAGCGTGGCTCTGCGCGCGCCCTCCTGGTCTGCGACATGCCCTTCGGCTCGGTTACCGACCCCTCGACCGCGCTCGCCAACGCCGTGCGGGTCATGAAGGAAACGGGCGTCGAAGCGGTCAAGGTCGAAGGCGGCCTTCACATGGTGCCTGTTGTCGAGCAGCTGATCGCGCACGGCATTGCGGTGATGGCTCATATCGGGCTGACCCCACAGGCGGTGCATCAGATGGGCGGCTACTACATGCATGGCAAGGACGAGACATCGGCCGAGCGGCTGCGCCAGGAAGCCAGGACGCTCGAAGCGGCCGGTGCCTTCGCCATCGTCCTCGAATGCGTGACGCCGGTGCTGGCCGCCGAGATCACGCGCTCGCTCGCCATTCCCACGATCGGCATCGGTTCGGGCAAGGATTGCGCGGGCCAGGTCCTGGTGGTCAACGATCTCATCGGCCTCAACGTCAACCCGCCGCCCAGCTTCGCCCGGCCGCGGGCAGATGTGGCATCCGTCATCAAGGCAGCAGTCGGTGACTATGTGAGCGAAACCAAGGCGGTGCGTGGACCCATCCCGCTGCCGCGCCGGGCGGACTGACGCCAATGGCCAATATTCTCATCGCCGTCTCGGGCTCGATTTCCGCCTACAAGATCGCCGACTTGGTTTCCGAACTGGGCAAGGCGGGGCACCAGGTACAATGCCTGCTCACGGCCAGCGCCGCCGAGTTCGTGTCGCCCTTGGTGCTGGAAACACTCAGTGGGCGCAAGGTGCGGTCGGCGCAGTTCGGAGCCGATGTCTCGGGCACTGAACATATCGATTTCGCGCGCTTCGCCGATGTCATGGTGTTCGCCCCTGCCAGTGCGAACATGCTGGCCAAGCTGGCGCTGGGCCTTGCGGACGATCTGCCGTCCACGGTCGCGCTGGCGACCGAGGCGCCGATCCTCATCGCGCCGGCGATGAATACGGTGATGTGGGAAAAACCCATTGTGCAACAGCACGTCGCCACTCTGCTCAAGCGCGGTGCAACGCTGATCGAGCCGGGATCGGGTCTTCTGGCGTGCGGCGAGGTCGGGGTGGGAAAGCTTGCACCGGTCGCGACGATCGTCGCCGCCATCGAAGCCGCCGTGCGCGCCAGTCCGCTCCTCGACCTCGCAGAGCAACGGGTTCTGATCACCGCGGGGCCCACGACGACGGCGATCGATGCGGTGCGCTACATCACCAATCATTCGACGGGGCGGATGGGCGCCGCCATGGCCGAGGAAGCCCTGCGGCGCGGCGCTGCGGTCGACTACGTGCTGGGGATCGACAAGGGCGTAGTACACCCGCTGCCGCCGCGCGGCTCGGAAGGCCGGTTCACCCTTGTGGAAGTGCGTACGGCCGAGGAGATGGCTGCGGCTGCATTGCAGCGCCTTCCCGGGGCCACGGGCGTCGTCGCAACGGCCGCGGTGATGGATTATTCGGTCGCCGCGCCCTCGGCCGGCAAGCTCAAGCGGGCGTCGGATGCAATAGCGCTCGATCTCGTCCCGTCGACCGACGTGCTGGGTAGCCTGCGCCAGGCGGCAACAGGGCAGTGGTTCCTGGGTTTTGCGGCCGAAACAGACAATGTCGAGGAACATGGTCTAGGCAAGCTCAAGGCCAAGGGGCTCGATTTCCTCTTCGCCAACGCAGTCAGTAAGCTCGGCGCCGAAGGGCAAACCGGCTTTGCCGTGGGCACCAATGCGGGCGTATTGCTGACGTCGGGGGGCGCGCGGCACGAGCTGGCCCTCGGCCCCAAGACCGAAATTGCGCGGCAGATCTGGGACCTCATCGCATGACCGAAATCTTGCGCGACAAGGCGAGCCTGCGCCAATGGCGAAGAGGGCTCCCGGAGACCAAACGCGTCGGTTTCGTGCCGACCATGGGCGCGCTTCATGCGGGGCATGTCAGCCTGATGCATCAGGCGCGAGAGACGGCCGATGTCGTCATCGCCTCGATCTTCGTCAATCCCCTGCAGTTCGGACCCAACGAGGACCTGTCGCGATATCCACGTCCGATCGAGGCCGATATCGCCAAGCTCGAAGCAGCCAGGGTCGATGCGCTTTTCCTGCCATCGGTCGAGGACATGTATCCTCCCGGCGCATCGACGCTGGTCGAGGAAAGCCTGGTCTCCGGCCCCTTGTGCGGCGCCCTGCGGCCGGGACATTTTACCGGCGTCACCACCGTCGTGCTCAAGCTTTTCAATCTCGTCCAGCCCGATATCGCCTTTTTCGGTCAGAAGGATGCGCAGCAATGTGCGGTGATCGAGCGGATGGTGCGTGATCTGGATGTGCCGGTGGAAATCCGCAGGGGCCCCATCGTGCGCGAGCCCGACGGCTTGGCGCTGAGTTCGCGCAATGTCTATCTTTCGCCGGAGGATCGCGCCGCGGCTCCGTTGATCTACAAGAGCCTGCTCGCCGTGCGCACCGCCTACCAAGGCGGCGAACACGACGCTGCCCGTTTGGCCGCGATAGGCTTGGGGGTCCTCGCCCAATCCGGTCGCATCCGCGCGCAATACTGGGAGGTGCGCGACCTAGACAGCCTCGGGGCTATTATCACCGTCGGTGGGCGCGGCGCGCTCCTCGCGGTCGCCGCCCATCTTGGGACGACGCGGCTCATCGACAATCTGGTGATCGGCGGCGACAGTTAGCGCCGTGCGCTACTCGGCCGCCTGCACCTGCGGGCTTCCGGCCAGCTGATTGTCGCCGAAATAGCGAAGCGGACGAATCTCGTAGGAACCTAGGCCCGGATTGGCGACGGCGAGCTCGTTGGCAAAGGCGACAGCTTCGTCCATGTCCGCGCAATCGGCCACGTAGAAGCCAAGGAACTGCTCCTTGGTCTCGGCGAAGGGTCCATCGAACACGACCGGATTGCCCGAGCTCTTGCGCAGGGTCTTGGCCTCGTCGGTGTTCCACAGGCGTACGACCGGCCCCAGCTTGCCCCTGGCACTCATCTTGGCCTGCACGGCGCCGAGGCGTTCCATGCAGGCGGCGTCTTCCTCGGCCGTCCAGGTCGCGACGGCCTTCTCGTCATTGTAGCAAAGAATGGCATAGAGCATGGCGTGTCTCCTCTGGACCGAGAATAGTCCCGGCGTGGATTTCAGGCAATCGTGGGACGCTGGCGGGCAATTGTAAGGGTCGCGCCCACGGATGCAGCCATGATTGCGGCCATTCCGGCAAGTTGGACAGGGCCGATGGTCTCGTGCAGGAAGACGAGGCCCGAAAGCGCCGCCAGTGCAGGCTGTCCGCTCATCAGAATGCCGAACAGGCGCGAGGGAATATGGGGCAGTGCCACCATGTCCAGGGCGTAGGGGATGGCGCTCGAGAAAAGTGCCACGGCAAGCGCCAGCGGCAGGAGCGCGGGATCGATGAGGCTCGCCCCGGCCGTCGCGATCCCGAACGGCAAGGCGATGAGAGCGGCCGTCGCCACGCCCAGTGCCGCGATATGGGGGCCGCCACCGGTGCCCGCTCTTTGGCCGAAGACGATATAACCGGCCCAGCAGGCGCCGGCGCAGAGCGCCAGGACTACGCCGAACGGAGAAATTTCGGCGCTGGTCGGGGTCCAGGGCAGGAGCAGGGCAAAACCGCCGACGGCGAGGATGATCCAGAAGACGTCGAGGGGCTTGCGGGCACCGAACAAGGCTACCGCCAGGGGGCCGGTGAACTCCAGGGCTACGGCAATGCCGAGCGGGATATGCTCGAGCGCGGCGTAGAAGAACAGATTCATGGCGCCCATTGCCCCGCCATAGAGCAGCACCGCCCGCCATTGCCCGGCATCGAGCCGGAACCGCCATGGACGAAAGACCAGGATCAGGATGATGGCGGCGAGGACAAGCCGGAGGGCAGTTGCACCGCCAGCACCGACCAGCGGAAACAGCATCTTTGCAAAGCTCGCGCCGGTCTGGGTGAAGACCATGCCAAGGGTGACGAGCAGGACGGGAAGGAAGAGAGTGCTGGAGCGCACGGAGGACATCTCGAACGGGAAGATCCGTTCTAGAGCATTTCACACCGCTGTTGAAACGCCCAAATTCGACGGCGCTGCAGCAAATGTCAGCCGGGCATCAGCACGAGGCGGATAAGAAAGCCGATGGCGAGGATAACGCCCACGCCTCCGGCCCAGATGATCACGAACCAGCCGAGCTGCTTTACCCCTTGCGGTACGGCCATCAGTGATAGCCCTCTTCCGGATCGATCTTGCCGCGGAACACCCAGTAGGCGTAGCCAGTATAGGCCAGGATGATTGGGATAAGGACGCTGGCGCCCACGAGCAGGAACATCAGCGAGCTTTCGGGCGCAGCGGCCTCGGCAATGGTCAGCGCACCCGGCACGATGTAGGGATAGAAGCTGATCCCAAGGCCAATGAAGCTCAGGACGAAGAGTCCCAGGGCAGCCAGAAATGGCTGCAGGTGCTTGTCATGGGTCAGTCCATGCCAGAGCGCAAAGCCGCAGGCGGCCAGAAGCGTCGGTACGAAGGCCGAGAAGAAGGCCGTCGGCCACTGGAACCAGCGCTCGAAATAGATCTCGTCGATGAACGGGCTCCAGAGCGAGACGACGCCGATCAGCGCCATTGTGCCCACTCCTGTCCATAGCGCCAGGCGACGCGAGCGTTCCTGCAGTTCGCCGGTCATCTTGAGATTGAGCCACGTGGCCCCGAGCAAGGCATAGCCCACGGTGACCGCGAGCCCACAGATGATGGAGAAGGGCGTCAGCCAGTCCCACCAGCCGCCGGCATAGGCATTGTCGACAATGGTGATGCCCTGGACCAGCGCGCCGAGCGCCAGGCCCTGCGTGAAGGCAGCAATGGTCGAGCCCAGCCAGAAGCCGACATCCCAGTAGATCGAGCCACGCGCCGTGCGCCACCGGAACTCGAAGGCGACGCCGCGGAAAACGAGGCCGAGCAGCATGGCGATGATCGGCATGTAGAGCGCCGGCAGCACCGTGGCATAGACCACGGGAAAGACGGCGAGCAGGCCGCCACCGCCGAGCACCAGCCAGGTCTCGTTGCCGTCCCAGACCGGCGCGATGGAATTGGTCATCAGGTCGCGGTTGGTGCGTTCCGGGAAGAAGGGAAACAGGATGCCGATGCCCAGATCGAAACCATCCAGAACCACATAGGCCAGAACGGCGAAGGCGATGATGCCGGCCCAGACGGTGGGAAGATCAATCGGCATTCTGGGCTCCTTCGCGGATGGAATCTTCCTGTGCGGGGCCGGGATTGATACCGGCGGAGCGGTGCGGACCCTTGTCCAGTTCGTGATCCTCGTCCAGCACGGGCGGTCGCCGGAACAGGCGGAAAAGGTAGAAGACACCGGCCCCGAAGACGAGGAAGTAGACGACGACAAAAGCCACAAGGGAGGCACCGACAGCTGGTGCATCCACCGGCGAGAGGCTCTCTGACGTCCGCATCAATCCATAGACGGTAAAAGGCTGGCGACCCACCTCGGTCGTGAACCAGCCCGCCAGCACGGCGACGAAGCCGGATGGGCCCATGACCAGCGCCGCGCGGTGAAGCCAGGTGCTGGTGTATAGGCTCTTGCGCCAGCGCGCCCAGAGCGACCACAGGCCGACGCCCAGCATGAGGAAGCCGATACCCACCATGATGCGGAAGGCGAAGAATGGAATGGTCACCGGGGGCCGCGCGTCCTCGGGAAAGGCGTCGAGCCCGTCCATTGGCGCGTTGGGATCGTGCTTGAGGATCAGCGAGCCGAGCTTGGGGATTTCGACCGCATAGTCCATGCGCTGCTCGGTCTCGTTGGGGACGCCGAACAGGATCAGCGGAGCGCCTTCGGGATGGCTTTCGTAGTGGCCTTCCATTGCCGCGATCTTGGCCGGCTGGTGCTCGAGCGTGTTGAGGCCGTGTTGGTCGCCGGCCAGGATCTGCAGCGGCGTGACGACCGCCGCCATCCACATGGCCATGGAGAACATGATGCGCGCCTGGCGGTTGGAGCGATCCTTGAGCAGGTGCCAGGCACCGACGGCACCCACGGCAAAGGCCGTGGTGAGGAAAGCGGCGAGGACCGTATGCACCAGACGATAGGGGAAGGACGGGTTGAAGACGATGGCCCACCAGTCCTCCGGCACGAAGTTGCCGTTGGCGTCGATGGCAAAGCCCTGCGGCGTGTGCATCCAGGAGTTCACCGAGAGGATCCAGGTGGCCGAGATGAGTGTGCCAATGGCCACGACCGTCACCGCCACCATATGCAGCGTATCACCGACGCGCTTGCGGCCGAACAGGGCAATGCCGAGGAAACCGGCCTCGAGGAAGAAGGCGGTGAGCACTTCGTAGCCCATCAGCGGGCCGATGACCGCGCCCGCCCTCTCGGAGAACACCGACCAGTTGGTGCCAAACTGATAGCTCATGACGATGCCGGAGACGACGCCCATGCCGAAGGTCACGGCGAAGATGGTCTTCCAATATTCGAACAGTTTGAGATAGGCCGGGTCACGTTTCCAGAGCCAGAGCGCATTGAGCACGGCAAGATAACTGGCCGTGCCGATGGAAAATGCGGGGAAGATGAAGTGGAAGGAAACGGTGAAGGCAAACTGTATGCGTGCCAGAAGCTCCGCCGATTGTCCGAAATCCATGGCGCGTTCCTTTCCCGTCCATCGGTCCGGCACCCGAGCGTCGTGACCGCGCGGCATCATTTTGACTGCGCGGCCAGCGAATGTCACGGGGTGCCGTGATCCGGTTCATCGCATGCAAGTATAGCGAGCGGCCCCATCGGTGGTCAGCGCAGGGTGACGCATGTGCGCTTTGATCGCAGGGGCAAGGGAAGCGCATGAAGCAATTGACCGGGAAGGGCGAAGCCTTTAGCCCTTGGAGCCCGGAACAAAGGAGGAATCCATGGAGTATCGCTATCTCGGGCGCTCGGGCCTCAGGGTCTCGAAACTGACCATGGGGACCATGACATTCGGTGGCAACCAGAAGATCGGGCATACCGACCTGCATGCGGCCGAGCGACAGGTCGACATGTGCCTCGATGCGGGGATCAATCTTTACGACACAGCCAATGTCTACAATGCCGGGGTGTCCGAGGAAATCCTGGGTCAGGTACTGTCGGATAGCGGCCGCCGCCAGAAGGCGCTCGTGGCCACGAAGGTCCGCTTCAAGATGGGCGATGGGCCCAACCAGGCAGGATTGTCGCGCCATCATATCATTGAACAATGCAAGGCGAGTCTCAAGCGGCTCAAGACCGATGTCATCGATCTCTATCAGGTCCATGAATGGGACGGGATGACGCCGATCGAAGAAACCATGGAGGCGCTCGACACGCTCGTGCGCCACGGCCATGTCCGCTATATCGGCTGCTCGAACTATTCGGGCTGGCACATCATGAAGGCGCTGATGGCCGCAGAACGACGGCAGGGCGAGCGTTTCGTTTCCCAGCAAATCCACTATTCGCTGCATGCCCGCGACGCCGAATACGAACTCGTGCCGATCAGCCAGGACCAGGGCCTGGGAATGCTGATCTGGTCGCCGCTGGCCGGGGGGCTGCTGTCGGGCAAATACCGCCGCGACGGCGGTCCGGAAAGCGGCCGCCATGTGGGCGGGTTCCGCGAGCCGCCGGTTTACGACTGGGACAAGTTCTACGATCTGATCGAGGTCGTGGTCGCGATTGCAGAGGAGCGCGGCGTGTCGGGCGCACAGGTGGCGCTGAGCTGGCTGCTCGAGCGTCCAGGCGTGACCTCGGTCATCATCGGCGGCCGCAACGAAGCGCAATTCGCCGACAATATCGCCGCGGCGCACTTGACGCTTAGTGATGCGGAGCGTGCGCGGCTCGATGCGGCCAGCCGTCCACCTCTGCTTTATCCTTACTGGCACCAGTCCTTCACCGCTCAGGACCGACTTGGACGCGTCGACCTCGATCTGATTGGTCCCTATGCCGAGGAGTTCAAACGTGGCTGACCTGGTGTTTCCCGCGCCGTTGCCGGTGGTGCTCCCTGTCCAGGGGGAAGGGCTGTTTCCGGTGCGCCGGGTCTATTGCGTAGGCCGCAACTATGCCGAACACATCAGGGAGATGGGCAATGATGTGCGCGACCCGCCGTTTTTCTTCGACAAGCCAGCTGACGCCGTGGTCACGAACGGCAATCCGATAGCGTATCCATCTCAAACCGCCGACTTCCATTTCGAGATCGAGCTCGTCGTGGCCATTGGTCGAGACGGCGTCGATCTCGGTGAACACGAAGCGCTGGACCATGTGTTCGGCTATGCCGCCGGGCTCGACATGACCCGCCGTGATATTCAGGCCGCCGCCAAGAAATCGGGTCGGCCCTGGACCATGGCCAAGGGGTTCGACCAGTCGGCGCCGATCGGTACCATCGCACCGGCCAGCGCAATCGGGCATCCGGCGCGCGGCGCGATCACGCTGTCGGTCAACGGCGCCGAGCGGCAGCGTGGCGACCTGTCCGAGCAGATCTGGAACGTGCCGGAAACCATCGCTTGTCTCAGCCGCTTCGTGGCGCTGAAGGCAGGGGACCTCATCATGACCGGCACGCCGGCAGGCGTCGGCGCGGTCAGGCGGCGCGATGTGCTCGAAGGCGCGATCGAGCGGGTCGGCACGGTTGCGACGGTGATCGCCTGATGCCACCGGTCTGGTCGTCCCAACAGGATGCGGCCCTGGTCGCCGTATCCGCATGGCTCAAGGACCGCAACGGGCCGCAGGTCTTTCGCCTGTTCGGCTGGGCGGGAACCGGCAAATCGACGCTGGCGGTGCATCTGGCGCAGGATGTGCGTTCGGTCAAATACGCGGCCTTCACGGGCAAGGCGGCGATGGTCATGCGCAAGCGTGGTTGCAAGGGTGCACAGACCATCCATAGCCTCATCTACACGCTGGTGAGCGAGAAGGAGGGCGAACCGCGCTTCGTGCTCGATCCTGAAAGCCCGGCCGCCGACGCCGACCTCATCGTCATCGACGAGGTGTCGATGGTCGATGAGCAGCTGGGGGCCGATCTCTTGTCTTTCGGGGTCAAGGTGCTGGTGCTGGGCGACCCTTTCCAGCTGCCGCCCGTGCAGGGCGCGGGGTTCTTCATCAGTGAGGAGCCCGACATCATGCTCACTGAAATCCACCGGCAGGCGGCGGACAATCCGATCATCCAGCTCTCGATGGCCGTGCGCGAAGGCGGGTATCTCGAACATGGGCGCTACGGCGAAAGCGTCGTGGTCGGCCGCGACAAGGTGGATCGCGACGCGGTCCTCGAGGCCGACCAGGTGCTGGTGGGGCGCAACAAGACCCGGCTTACCTACAACGACCGTCTGCGTGAGTTGAAGGGCCTGCCGTTTCACGAGCCTGTCGTCGGCGACCGCATGGTGTGCCTGAGAAACAATCCGCGCAAGCGCCTGCTCAACGGCCAGATATGGATCGTCACCGACACCACGCGGCGCAGCAATGGCAAATGGAGCTTGCTGCTGGCCGATGACGAGGGCAAGGGCGAAACCCGGGTCCTGACGCACAAGGCATTCTTTTCGGGAGAAGAGGATGCGATGAGCTGGCCCGAACGCCGCCAGTTCGACGAATTCACCTTCGGCTACTGCCTCACCGTCCACAAGGCGCAGGGCAGTCAGTGGGACAATGTCTATCTCTTCGACGAGAGCTTCGTGTTTCGCGAGGAACGGGCCCGCTGGCTCTATACTGGCATTACCCGCGCCGCAGAAAAGATCACGGTGATTTCGTGACCCTGCTCTCAGTGCGTCACGAGACCATCTATCGCTATGGTCGGGCCGTGCAGTTCGGCGATCATCGGATGCTGGTGCGTCCCCGGGACAGTGCCGAGCAGCGGCTCGACGATTTCCGACTCAGTATTTTCCCCGAACCGTCCGGCCTGCGCTGGATCCACGATGTGTTTGGCAATGGCATTGCGATCGCCAGCTTCGATCAGCCCGCTGAGGAGCTTCGCATCGAGGCACGCATGGTGCTCGATCATGTGCATGCGCGCGTGCCCAATTTCGAGATTGCCGAACGGGCGCGCCGTTATCCCTTTGACTATGGCCAGGTGGATGCCATCGATCTCGCACCGACCATGACGCGTCAGTTTCCCGAAGAAAAGGAAGTCGATGCCTGGGCGAGGCAGTTCACAGTCCCAGGGGGCACGACCGAGACAAGCCATCTTCTGATGACCATGACGGCGGGCATCAAGGAGGGGTTCACCTACCTGCGGCGTCCCGATCCGGGAACGCAGCGGCCGTCGCTGACCCTGGCCAGCCGAAAAGGCACGTGCCGCGATTTTGCGCTGCTGATGATCGAGGCCGTGCGATCGCTTGGTTTGGCGGCTCGGTTCGTCACGGGGTATCTCTATTCGCCCGCGCGCGATGGCGATCATCGCGGCGGCGGCGCGACGCATGCGTGGTGTCAGGTCTATCTGCCGGGCGCAGGTTGGGTCGAGTTCGACCCCACCAACGGCATCATCGGCACCCGGGATCTCATCCGGGTCGGCGTCGCTCGCGAACCGCGCCAAGCCATCCCGATATCGGGCACGTTTGTCGGCTCGAAATCGGACTATCTCGGCATGAGCGTCGACGTGGAGGTCAATCGTGTGACCAGCATCCAGGATGGCTTGGGCTGACCGAAATCAGGTTCGGGTGATGCTGACGGCGTCCGTGGTCCAGGGCTCGGACGTGTCGCCATCCAATGCCTCACTCCAGACGCGGATGGGGCCGGAGTTGACCTGGCCATAGATGGTGGCAAAGGCCGTGTCGGCAGCGTCGCGGCCACAGCCGATGCGCACCATGCCATCCAGTGCCGCCATTCGCGTGGCATCGAACAGGTACCAGCGGTCACCCAGCCAGGCCTCGAACACGGCGTGAAAATCCTGAGGCTCGAGTTGCCAGGCATAGCAGGATACGAAGCGGGCCGGGATGCCCAGGGCCCGGCAGAAGGTTATGCCCAAATGGGCGAAGTCGCGACAGACGCCGGCCCGGGTGGAAAACGTGTCGGCGGCGGTGGTCGTGGTGTCACTCGAGCCCGAGAGATAGTCGACCTCGGCATTGATCCAGTTGCAGATTTCGGTCACGCGGGAAAAGCCGGGGGCTATGTCGCCGAACTGGCGGCTCGCAAAGCGCGCGAGCTGGTCTGACGGGCAATAGCGCGAGGGATTGAGGAAGGGCAGGGTTTCGAGCGGTAGTTGCGCGACCGGCACTTCCTCGATCGCTTCAGGCTCGGCATGCACTGCCTCGAGTGCGACGATGGCCTCGTAGCGCAGCTGCACCGGACCGGCGGGAGCCGTCAGCCTCAGATAGCGGTTGCCACTGTCGATCGCGACGCTGTCGTCCGCGCTCAGCTGCGGATCGATGGTAAGCTTTTCGGACTGAATGGTTTGCCGGCCCCCGGTCATGGCTTCGATATTGAAGATGAGCGTGGACGGAGAAAGCAGTTCGTAGCCGATCTCGCAGCCGACGGAAAATCGCATCTGGGTCTCCTTGGCATTCAGTGATGCCACAACCCGCCCGGTGCCACGCGGTTCCTGCCGTCAGGCTGTCGATGCCATAACAATGACAAACTCGGACTGCCCTAAGAAATGACTGAAACGCCCTGCGTCAGACGGGTTCAGGCTCTGTTCGATGGTGTGCGTGCTTGCGCATCCCGGCGGCATACCCCATCTTGGCGCTAGAGTTTGACATTCCAGCGTTATCGGCCCGCTCAGGAGGCGCCCAATGCACCACGACACCCCCCTGATCTCCACGATCGTCGCGGGTCTGGTGCTGGCCTATATCTTCGGAATGATCGCCAACCGGTTCAAGATGCCGCCACTCGTGGGGTATCTGTTCGCCGGTATCCTTGTCGGGCCCTACACGCCGGGCTTTGTGGCCGACCAGCAGCTCGGTGCGGAGTTGGCGGAGCTGGGCGTCATCCTCCTGATGTTCGGCGTTGGCCTCCACTTTTCCCTCAAGGACCTCATGAGTGTCCGGGCGCTGGCCATTCCCGGCGCTGTCGTGCAGATGGGCTTTGCGACGCTTCTGGGCGCGGCCCTCGGTCTCCTGCTCGGCTGGGACCTCTTTGGCTCCATCCTCTTTGGCCTGGCTCTGTCGGTGGCTTCCACCGTGGTGCTGCTCAAGGCGCTGCAGGATCGGCGTCTCATTGAAAGCGAGCGCGGCCGGATTGCCGTGGGCTGGCTGATCGTGGAAGACCTGGCCATGGTGCTGGCACTGGTGCTGGTGCCCGCTATCGCCAGCCTCAATGGCGCCGATGCCGGAGTGCACGATCCGTTCGTCTCCTTTGTCGAACAGGCCACCGGCGCGCATCTCAACATCTGGGGCATTCTTGGTCTGACCGTCGTCAAGGTCGCCGCATTCGTCGGCTTCATGCTTGTTGTCGGCCGCCGGATCATTCCATGGGCGCTGCACGGTACCGCCCATACCGGCAGCCGCGAGCTGTTTCGCCTTGCCGTGCTGGCCATTGCGCTCGGCGTGGCTCTGGGTTCGGCTGTGCTCTTCGGGGTGTCGCTGGCGCTGGGCGCTTTTTTTGCCGGCATGATCCTGAGCGAGAGCGAGCTGTCGCATCGTGCCGCCAATGAGACATTGCCGTTGCGCGACGCGTTTGCGGTGCTGTTCTTCGTGTCCGTGGGCATGCTGTTCGACCCTTCGATCCTCGTCACATCACCGCTTCTGGTCCTGGCCACGGTGTTCATCATCGTCATCGGCAAGTCCCTCGCGGCTTTCGCCATCGTGGTGATGTTCAAGAGACCGGTCTCGACCGCCCTGACGATTTCCGCCTCGCTCGCGCAGATCGGTGAGTTCTCGTTCATCCTGGCCAGCATGGGTGTGGCTCTCGCGGTGCTGCCGCCCGAGGGGCAGGACCTGATCCTGGCCGGCGCGCTGATTTCCATCGTGCTCAATCCGGTGGTCTTCTGGGTCCTCGATCTGCTCAAGCCGCGGATCGAAGCCAGGGTTGCGCGCCGCAAGGAGGAGCCCTTGCTGTCCCCCGAAGAGCGTCTGGAGCCGCTCGAGGCTGCAAAGGGCCCTGCTACGACCGATGCCCCCACCCAGCCTGCGGTTGATCGGGGCGCCCCCGGCGCCGATGACGACACCGGAGAGCCGTCGCACCAGGCCGGCCATACCGTGCTCGTCGGCTATGGTCAGGTGGGTCGCATCGTCGGCGCCGGCATCAAGGCCGATGGCGGCGGACTGGTGGTGATCGAGGATTCCGACCACGATGTGGCAGCGGCCCGTGCCGAGGGTCTTGAAGTGGTGTTCGGCAATGCCGCGAGCGAGGAGGTTCTGAAGCTGGCCAACCTCCCTGCAGCGCAGAGCCTACTGGTTGCCATATCCAACGGCTTTGAAGCAGGCTCGGTCTGCGAAAGCGGGCGCAAGCTCAATCCTGACATCTCGATCATTGCCCGAGCCTACTCGGAAGAGGAAGAAACCTTCCTGCGCAGCTGCGGCGCCACGACTGTGATTCGCGGCGAACGGGAGATCGGCAAGGGCATCCTGGCATATCTGCGCAGCGATGAGGGTCGCGCTGCCATCAAGCCTGCAGAGCCCCGGTTGCCGCTGGCGGAGAATATTCTATCCAAGGCGGCCGTCGCCGCCATTGTCACCGAAGTCGTCGCTCCGGTCCCTGCTGAGGCCGAGCCAGCCGAGCCGGCGGCAACCGAACCTGATGTGGCCGAGGAGGTCGCAGCTCAACTGATTGTGCCTGCTGCTGACACAGTGCCGCTCGGCGATGATGCGGAGGATGCTGCACCGAAGAGCCAGGACGCAGTCAAGGATGAGGCAGCGTCTGTTCCCGAGGTCATCGTGCTCGGACCACCGGTCGAGCCCGAGCCCGAGCCCGCAGCCGAAGCGGAGGTGCCGGCCACGGTTGCGGACGAGACCAGCCTCCTTGCTGAGGCCGCGCCCGCAGGTGCCGAGCCCGATCCGGTGCTACCGGTCGTCGACGCTGTGGAGACTGTGCCAGTGGCCGATCCCGAAGAGCCTTCGGACGCCGCCGAAACCGAGGCGGAGGTGGTCCCGCCCGCAAGCGTCGAAACGGTTCAGCCCACGCCATCGATCGGTGAAGCGCCGCCTGCTATAGACGAGATCGTAAACGTTCCGTCCGATAATGAGGCTGAACCGGAAAAGACGGAAGACAAGCCGGGTGAGGTGCCTCCAGTGGTGCCTGAGCCGAAAGGCTGACGGCAGGCGGGGACGGACGGCATGATTTCTCAAAAGGCAAAGTATGCGCTTCGCGCGCTGGTCGCGCTGGCACGGGCGGGACGGGGCCAGAGCCGGATGATCGGTGAAATCTCGCAGGATCAGGCCATTCCCAAGAAGTTCCTCGAACAGATCCTGCTCGAGCTCAAGCGCGCCGGAATCGTCAACTCGCGGCGCGGCCGCATGGGTGGCTACGAGTTGCTCCGCGCGCCCGAGGAAATCACCTATGGCGAAGTGCTGCGGTTGATCGACGGGCCGATCGCGCCACTGCCGTGCCTTTCCAAAATCGCCTATCGCCGCTGCACCGACTGCAAGGATGAGGCCAGCTGCGAAATCCGGCACGTTTTCGAACGCGTGACGCTGGCCACCCGCGCTGTCCTAGATCGGACGAGCCTGGCGGATTCGCTCAATCTGGAAGAGCTGGCTGTCTGAGAGCCCGTCCAAAGGCAAAATCGCTCCGGTGGAACGATTTCAGGCGAGCAGACCATGAGCGCTCATGGCGTTCTTGCTTTCAAAGGCTCAACTGGAACCTTCAATCTGCTGCGCAGACCAGCCGCGAATTTACCCGAACACCACTGTCTTGCGGCCGTTCAGCATGACCCGGCTTTCGAGATGCAGCTTGACGGCGCGGGCGAGGACGCGGCTTTCGACGTCGCGGCCGGCGGCGACGAGGTCGTCGGGGCTCATGGCGTGGGTGACGCGGGCGGTTTCCTGCTCGATGATCGGGCCTTCGTCGAGATCGGGGGTCACGTAATGGGCAGTGGCGCCGATGATCTTGACGCCGCGCTCATGCGCCTGGTGATAGGGCTTGGCGCCTTTGAAGCTGGGCAGGAAGGAATGGTGGATATTGATGACCTGCCCGAACAAGCGGGTCGAGAGATTGTCCGACAGCACCTGCATGTAGCGGGCGAGCACGACGAGATCGGCGCCGCTCTGCTTGACGATATCGAGCACCCGGGCCTCCTGTTCCGCCTTGGTGTCCTTGCTGACTGGCAGATAGTGGAAGGGGATGCCAGCATCCTCGGCAATCTTGCGGGCGTCCTCGTGATTGGACACGATGGCGGCGACCTCGGCATCGAGCCAGCCCACGCGGATCTGATAGAGCAGGTGCAACAGGGTATGGTCGAACTTGGAGACCATGATGACCACGCGCTTGCGGCGGCTTTCGTCGCTGAGCGCGGTCTTCATTTCGAACCGTTCAATCGGCGATTTCAGCGCTTTTTCAAGAGTGTCGCGGCTGACACCTTCGGGCGCGGTGAAGGCCAGCCGCATGAAGAAGCGGCCTGTCTCGCGATCCCAGAACTGATTGCTTTCGGCGATGTTGGCCTTGAGCGCGGCCAACTCGGTGGTAACGGCAGCCACGATGCCGGGACGATCGGTGCAAGAAAGGGTCAGAACGAAGTTGGCCGACACGGGCAGCTCCCCAGAAATAGCTCGGCCAGCGGTATCAATGGCTTATCGCCGCGCGTCAAGCGAAACAGAAAAGGGCCGCTCGTGCGAGCGGCCCTTCCCTGAGTTAATCGGTCTCGTAAGACCCGAGGAGGCGTGGATTAGCCGAGATCACTCCCAGTCATCACACGAAATCCCAGACCTTCTTCGAGCACCAAAATCTCATAAGACACTGGATCACCTCCTTTGCATTGGTTGAACATAAGGGGAGCATGCGCCTGATTTGCGGGACTGTAAAGTCACGAGAACGAGGGGGTGACGCTGTTGCGGTCGTTTGCGCGGCTGCTGCAGAAGCGGCCATCACCGTCGTGTCTTCTTGCCTTCTATTGCGTTCCACCGACCTGAGCGTCGTGCGGATACGGCGCGATGCGTCCATCGTCAGGGAACGGCTCATAGGTGCAACGTCCGAGGACTCGTTCGCTATCGCTGCGATGAACCGTTGTCGCCAGGCTCTCAACGATCGCACCCTGAGCTGTCTGATAGACATAGTAGAACAGCTGATCACAATAATGCCGGCCCTCGATTGGTCTGCGGTATGTGAGGTATTGGCTGCCGGTGGCCTGGACCGGACTGATGGAACAGTCGAAGCCATTGGCAAGGAAAATGAGCAATTGCTGTTCAATGTTCAGGGCGGGGTCGACGTGGGCAGCGAACGCAGCCCTGAGATCCGGCCTCCTCACATCGGGGTCAAAGCTGGTGATCAGATCCTGCGCAAGGGGCCCGGTGGCGCGTGGCGCTTCGTGAAGCCAATAGAAGTAGCCGCCTGCAACTGCGGCAGCGACCAGAATTGTCAAAACACAACCTGCCAGCCAGCGCATTGCCATCCTCTTTGCCGAGATCCGTTGGTCATATGACGAACGGTTTGCCGACAGGCTTGGGGGCCTGAGAAATATCGCTGTCGATAGATCTGCAACGTGACAATCTCGTCGTCGCAGAACCATGGCTCGACCAATGTGTTGTCTGCGTTCAGGTCACTCCGAGCCGGAAGCCGACCGCCCCCTATCACCCTAACTCTGCCTCTCAGGCCCCGGCCTTCTTCGGCTTGCTCCGCAGCTGGATGATCGTCGCGGCCAGGACACCCAGGGCCACGATGCCGACGATGATGGTGGCGAGGGCATTGACGTCAGGCGAGACGCCGAGGCGCACCTTGGAGAAGATCACCATGGGCAGGGTCGAGGATCCCGGGCCCGAGACGAAGCTGGCGATGACGAGATCGTCGAGCGACAGGGTGAAGCCCAGAAGCCATCCCGACACCAGCGCTGGAGCGATAATGGGCAGGGTGATGTCGAAGAAGGTCCGAACCGGCGAAGCGCCAAGGTCCATCGCCGCTTCCTCGAGGCTGCGGTCGAAATCGCTGAGCCGCGACTGCACGACGACGCACACATAGGCGGTGCAGAAGGTGGCGTGGGCGATGACGATGGTCAGCATGCCGCGACCCTGCGGCCAGCCCAGCACGCTTTCCATGGCCACGAACAGCAGAAGCAGCGAGAGGCCGGTGATGACATCGGGCATGACCAGCGGGGCCGAGACCATGCCCGAGAACAGCGTCCTGCCCCGGAAGCGCCTGAAGCGCACCAGAGCCACCGCGGCCAGCGTGCCCAGCACCAGGGCGATGGTGGCGGAGAGAGCTGCAATCTGCAGGCTGAGCCAGGCAGCGCCGAGCAGCTGCGGGTCGCTGAACAGCGCTGCGTACCACTTCGTCGAAAAGCCCGACCAGACCGTCACCAGACTGGATTCGTTGAACGAGAAGATGACCAGCGAAACAATGGGCGCGTAGAGGAACGAGAAGCCCAGTGCCGCGGCGATGGGGAGGAACCAGCCCTTGCGCATGTTACTTCTCCACCACCGCGCCCTGGGCGCGCTGCAACAGCATGATCGGCACCACCACCACGACCAGCATGGCGACCGCCACCGAGGCGGCGCGCGGCCAGTTCGTGGCGCTGAAGAATTCGTCCCAGAGCACGCGGCCAATCATCAGCGTTTCCGGGCCACCGAGCAGCGAAGGAATGACGAACTCGCCGATGGCCGGGATGAAGACCAGCATGGAGCCGGCAATGATGCCGGGCAGCGACAGCGGCAGGGTGACGAAAAGGAAGGTGTGGATCGGCCGGGCGCCAAGGTCGGCCGATGCTTCGAACAGCGACGTATCGAGCTTCACCAGCGTCGTATAGAGCGGCAGGATCATGAAGGGCAGATAAGTGTAGACGATGCCGACATAGACGGCAAAATCGGTCTGCATCATCACCAGCGGCTCGATGCCGAAGAGGCCCAGGAACTGGTTGATGACGCCGTTGCCGCGCATGAAGCCGGTGAGGGCGTACACGCGCAGCAGGAAAGACGTGAAGAAGGGCAGCACCACCAGCATGAGCAGGATATTCCGCCAGCGGTCCGAGGCGCGGGCGATGGCGTAGGCCATGGGGTAGCCGACCAGCAGGGTGATGATGGTCGAGATCGCGGCGATGCGGATCGAGGACAGGTAGGCGGCGACGTAGAGATTGTCGGTAAAGAGGCGGATATAATTGTTGAGATGCAGGGTGAGTTGCACCGTGCCTTCCTCGGTGGTGAGGAGCGGCGAATAGGGCGGACGGCCAAACTGCTTGGTGGCCAGCGAAATGCCGAAGACCACGGCCAGCGGAATAAGGAAAAACACGAGCAGCCAGAGTACCGGCGCCGCCAGCACCAGCATGCGGCCGGTAATCCCGACCTTGGCGAGGCTTTTTTCCACCGTGGTCCAGGGCTTGAGCCGCCGCGGCGGCGGGATGGTTGGGTCGCGCGCGACGGTCATGATGTCAGCACCGAGCCGGCATCGGCGTCCCAGGAAACGTAGACCCGTTCTTCCCAGGTGATGGCGTCGGGGTTGCCGCGCACCGAATTGGTCTGGCTTACGCGCAGGCGTTTGCCGCTCTCGAGCAGCACCTGATAGACCGAGATATCTCCCAGATAGGCGATTTCCTCGACGATGCCCGAAGTGACATTGGCGCCGTTGAGACCTTCCGGCCGCTCGCGGCTGAGCACCATTTTCTCCGGGCGGATGGCCCACCAGAGCAGTTGATCGGGCGCGCAGTCGACGCCGTGGCCCACATAGATGTCGCAACCCAGTTCCGCCGACCGGATGCGAACGTGGTCGGGTTCATCCTCGGTGACGATGCCCTCGACCATGTTGGCCGAGCCGATGAAATTGGCGACGAAGCGGGAATTGGGAAATTCGTAGATGTCGGTGGGCTCGCCGATCATGGCGATTTCGCCCAGGTTCATCACGCCGATGCGCGTGGCGAGCGTCATGGCCTCTTCCTGGTCGTGGGTCACGACGATGAAGGTGACGCCGAGCTGTTCCTGGATCTTGACCAGTTCGAACTGGGTTTCCTCGCGCAGCTTCTTGTCGAGCGCGCCGAGGGGTTCGTCCAGAAGCAGGAGCTTGGGGCGCTTGGCCAGGGCGCGGGCAAGGGCGACGCGCTGGCGCTGGCCGCCCGAGAGCTGGTGCGGCTTGCGCTTGCCATAGTCCTGCAGCTTCACGAGGGCGAGAAGCTCGGCCACGCGCGCGGTGATCTCTGCCCTGGGCAGATGGTCGCGCTTCAGGCCATAGGCGATGTTTTGCTCGACGGTCATATGCGGGAACAGCGCATAGGACTGGAACATCATGTTGACGGGGCGATTGTAGGGCGCGACGTCGGTCATGTCCTGGCCATCGATTTCGATGGTGCCCGCAGTGGGATGCTCGAAGCCGGCCAGCATGCGCAGCAGGGTCGATTTGCCCGAGCCCGATCCGCCCAGCAGGCAGAAAAGCTCGGAGCGGTAGATGTCGAGCGAGACATCATGCACCGCGATCACGTCGCCAAATTTCTTGGATACGTTCCTGATGCGCACGAAGGGCTTGTTGTTGGCGGTATCGCGCCAGGGGCGGGTATCGATCGCAAGCTGCGGTTTTTTTGCCATGACGCTCTGCCGGAAAGGTTAGGGCGGGGCGGCGACGGGCGCCGCCCCGGACATCGGGTGTTACTGACCCGTCTTGATGCGGGTCCAGGTGCGGGTCAAGGTCTCTTCGAAATCAGGCGTATGCGCCTTCATCACGAATGCCTTTTCGATGGTTTCCGCGGGCGGATAGATGCCGGGGTTGGTCTTGACTTCCTCATCGACGAATTCGAGCGCCGGCAGGTTGGGGTTGGCGTAGAACACGTAGTTGGTGATCGCGGCCACGACCTCGGGCTCGAGGATGTAGTTGATGAACTTGTGCGCATTGTCCGGATGCGGGGCATCGGCGGGAATGGCGAGGAAGTCGAAGAGCGTCGCGGCGCCTTCCTTGGGGATCAGGTAGGTGACCTCGTTACCCTGGCCCGCGGAGGCGGCGGCGTCGGCAGCGATGAAGATGTCACCGGAATAGCCCAGGGCCAGGCAGATTTCGCCGTTGCCGAGGTCGTCGATATACTGGCTCGAATGGAAGTAGCGGATCGAGGGCTTGATGGAATTGAGCAATTCCTCAGCCTTCGCCAGGTCTTCGGTGGACTCCGAATTGGGATCGAGGCCCAGATAATGCAGGGCGATGCCGACCACCTCGGAGGGGCTGTCGAGGACGGCGACGCCGCAACCGGCGAGCTTCTCGACCACTTCGGGCTTGAACAGCAGGTCCCAGCTTTCGAGGTCGGCATCGGCGCCCAGTGCGGCCTCCACCTTGGCGACATTGTAGCCCAGGCCGATCGTGTTGATCATGTAGGGCACGGCATGGGCATTGTCCGGGTCCTGGCTGGCAGCGGTTGCCATCACCGCAGGATCGAGATTGGCCAGGTTCGGCAGCTTGGACTTGTCGAGCGGCAGGATCAGGCCGGCCTGGATCTGGCGCTCGAGGAAGTTGCCCGAGGGCACGACGATGTCATAGCCGGAATTGCCGGCGAGCAGCTTGGCGTCGACGATTTCGTTGGTGTCGTAGACGTCGTAATTGACCTTGATGCCGGTTTCCGCCTCAAAATTGGCGATCGTGTCTTCGGCAATGTAGTCCGACCAGTTGTAGACGTTGAGGACCGGCTCCTCCTGCGCGAAGGCAGGGCTCGCGGCCATCAGGGCGCCAAGTGCAATGGCGAGCGACTTTTTCATTGTTGGAGTCTCCTGTTGGGACCGTGGGAGGCGATTGGCGTCCTCATGGACGGCCGGTTCGACGCAGGGCCTGCGTCATCCGCGGAAAAGAGCCGCGGCTCAGCTCCGGGCCCTCATCTTTGAGACCCCGGAAAATGCGATGAATGGGTAGCTGGCTGCGGCATGAGGTGGCGCGCGAAAGCGCTGGGAAAAACCGCTGCGATCTGCCCTGGTCGGGGCGCGTATCGAGGCGCGGGCATCGCGCCGTCAATGCTTGACCTGTTCAGCGAAGTACCCTTTCCCTCTCTTGTACCGGCAAATTATCGTCAAACCCCATGTCCGACAAGGCGAAATGGGTCAAGATTTTGCGGGACTTGACCGCATGACCGGCCGGGCGCACAAGCACGGCCAAATCGGCCGCCAGGTGCGGCAATCCCGACATTGCAAAGGTGTGGAAAATGGGCGCGAAGGCTTATCTGTCGATCTCTGCCGAAGTGAAGGCGGCCTTGGCCGCGGGCAAGCCGGTCGTGGCCCTCGAGTCCACCATTATCACCCACGGCATGCCCTATCCGCAAAACCTGGCAATGGCCCGTGAGGTCGAAGACGTCGTGCGCGCAAACGGCGCGGTACCGGCGACTATCGCCATCATGGACGGACGGCTCTGCGTCGGGGTCTCGGGCGAGGATCTGCAGCGACTGGCCGAAGAAGGCCATGCCGCCGCCAAGGCTAGCCGCCGCGACATGGCGAGCCTGCTCGCGCGCGGCGTCATGGCGGGCACCACGGTGGCGACGACGATGCAGATCGCCGCGCTCGCCGGTATCCGCATCTTCGCGACCGGCGGCATCGGTGGCGTGCATCGCGGCGCCGAGGACAGCTTCGACATTTCCGCCGATCTCGAGGAATTGGGCCGCACCCCGGTGACGGTGGTCTGCGCGGGCGCGAAGTCGATCCTTGATATCGCCAAGACGCTGGAGGTGCTCGAAACCAACGGCGTACCTGTCCTTGGTTTCGGCACCGACGATTTCCCCGCCTTCTGGGCCCGCACCAGCGGCTTCAAGGTCGACCAGCGCTTCGATACGCCGGTCGAGGTTGCGCGGATGCTTGCCATCCAGTCCGATCTCAACATGGGCGGCGTCCTGATCGCCAATCCCATCCCGGAAGCCGATGCCTGGGAAGCGTCCGAGATCGAGGGCTTCATTGCCCAGGCGCTGGCCGATGCCGACGCCAAAGGCATCAAGGGTAAAGCCACGACGCCTTTCCTGTTGCAGCGCATTTTCGAATTGACCGGCGGCAAGTCGCTGGAAAGCAACATCGCGCTGGTCAAGAACAACGCCAAGGTTGCGGCGCAGATCGCCCTGGCGCTGTCAGGCCAGCTTGCCCAGCGTCCCGCATGAGTGCACGGGTCCTCGTCGTCGGCGACGTGATGACCGACATCATCGTTCGGCCCGAGGGACCGATGGTTCCCGGTTCCGACCGGCGCGCCGAAATTCGTAACCGGCCCGGCGGGTCGGGTGCCAACCAGGCGGTTTGGCTGGGGGCGGCGGGAGCCGATGTGCTGTTCGCGGCCCGCGTCGGCGCCACGGACCGTGCCATGTACGAAAACTACTTCCGCGGCCTCGGCGTCGTTCCCGTCCTTGCCGGGGATCGCGATCTGCCTTCCGGCGTGCTGGTCACTCTTCTCGATCCCGGCGGGGAGCGCAGCTTTCTCACCGATCGTGGCGCCAATCTCAATCTCGGACCCGAAGACCTGCCCGAAACGCTTCTCGATGGTGTCGGCCTGGTGCTGGTTTCGGGCTACAGTTTCTTTGCTTCGGGACCGCGTCGCGCCGTGCAGGGACTGCTCCGGTCGGCCCGTGCCCGGCACATTCCTATCGCCATCGATCCGGCCTCGATCGGCTTTCTCGAAGAGGTCGGCCCGCAGATGTTTCGCGATTGGGTGGGCCCCGCGGACTGGATCTTTGCCAATGAAGGCGAGGCGGAGCTCTTGACCGCGGAAGCGGATTTCGATGGCCAGATGCGCTCGTTGGGCGAGCAGTTCAAACATGTCGTGATCAAGCGCGGCCGTTTCGGCGCCGCCGTCGGCGGTCGCGATGGCGTCAGCCACAGCCAGCCCGCCCCGATCGTGTCGGTGGTCGACACGACCGGGGCAGGCGATGCGTTCGCCGCGTCCTTTGTTGCCGCGCTGCTGCGCGGTGTGCAACATGGCTCCTGCCTTGCGGCGGGTATCGAAGGCGGCGCCAGGGCCGTGCAGTTCATCGGTGGCCAGCCACAACAGGGCTGATCGCCGAGGGTCGCGCCTTGCGCTCGCCTGCCATGCAGTGGCGCCAGGGTTGACGTATAGGTCAAGGCGCCTATGTCAGCGGCTCAACAACAGGAGCTGGCCATGAAAAGTGCCGTGTATTCCCAATTCGGAACCCCGGAAAAAGTCCTTGCCGCGCAGGATACGGAGCGACCACAGCCGGGTCCAGGCCAGGTCCTGATCAGAATGGTGCTTTCACCGGTTCACAACCACGACCTGATGACCATTGCCGGTCAATACGGCTTCAAGCCGAGCCTGCCGGCCGTGCCGGGCACTGAGGCGGTCGGCATCGTCGAGGCTCTGGGCGAAGGCGTCACGCATCTCAAGGTCGGTCAACGCGTTGCCGGCGGCGCCGAGGCGGCCTGGGCCGAATACTATCTGGGCAATGCAGCGCGGCTGGTGCCGGTGCCCGACAGCGTCAGCGACGAAACCGCGTGCCAGCTGGTTTCGATGCCGCTCTCGACGAAGATGCTTCTCGATACGATTGACGTGAAGGCGGGCGACTGGATCGCCCTTAACGCGGCGAACGGCGCCGTGGGCAAGCTTGTCGCTCAGTATGGTCGAGAACTCGGCGTCAACGTCGTGGGGATCGTGCGCCGCGCCGCGGCCGTCGATGAACTGGCAGCGCTGGGCATAGCCAATGTCGTTGCCACCGAAAGCGAGGATTGGCGCGACAAGGTCAAGGCCATCACCGGTGGTGCGCCCATCGTCCGAGGCATCGAATCTCTTGGCGGTGACGGCGCGAGCGAGCTGGCGAGCATCCTTGCCGATGGTGCCGTGCTGGTCAGCTTCGGTGCCATGACCGGACGCCCGCTGAAGCTGCCGGCCTCCGACCTGCTGTTCCGTGGAATTACCGTAAAGGGTTTCTGGGGTGCCAAGCCACCGGTCAAGCCCGAGCGGATCGGTGAACTTCTGGGCGAACTGGTGCGCGATGCGGCTGCTGGCAAGCTTCAGCTCGATATCGAGAAGGCCTATCCGATTTCCGAAGTCGCGGAAGCGGCGCGCGCCAGCGGCGAGCCCGGCCGCAAGGGCAAGATCGCCATCCGCGGCTAACTCCGCCGCGGCCCTTATGGCCGATAGTCGGCCGTCGCCGAGATCGCGGCGTCGGCTGGCAGGCTCGCTAGAAATTCGAGAGCGCTGGCACTGTTGAGCGCATTGAGCGGTAACCCTCCTGCGCTCTCGAACTCCAGGGACCAGTTGCCGGTTGGCTCCGGCAATGCGGTGATGAACCGGACGATGGCTTCCGCGCTGGCCATCGAGATCATCTGCTCAGGCAAATCCCGCACCAGGGTGGAAACCCCGATCTGCTGTTTGATGACCGACTTGTCGGTGCCGATGAACAGGGGGCCGAGCAATCGGTCGACGATACCGTTGTCTTCCAGCGCGATGCGGAAGTCGTGGATGCGGCCGCTTTCGTCGGGCGCGAGTATCATGTCGAGCGCGGTATTGTCGAATTCCGAGAGAGATGCACTGATTTCGAAGCGCCCGAGTTCGCCCGCGTCGATGGCGACACGCTCGAGTTCTGCGGTCAATGCATCAGGCTCGGTGGTGTAGACAAGCTGCAGGTCGAGCTTTTGCTGCGGCGCGAATTCCACCGAGAAGCCGTTGAGGGTCAGGTCGGCGGACACCAGCGTTTCATTGCGGGGAAAGACTTCGAGCAGGTTCGGGCTGAGAAGGATCATCTCCTCGACATCGAAGCGTACGCCGAAGTCGGCGACAAAACCGATACAGGTGAAGCGACAGCCGCCGGTCACGTCCTCCACTGACGTGTCGGGCGTGGCGATGAGTTCGCCGCGCGTCAGCTTGAGCAGGGCACGGCAATCGCGCAGCGGTGCCGGCTCGCCCACACCCTGCGCGTGCCCCATGGCAGGCAGCAGCAGCGGAATGGCGAAAAGGGTGGCAAGGCGGCGTGGCATCCGATTAGATTCCTGTCGTCAGCGGTTCATTCCCATTCTGCCCCTAACGACGGCCTCAATGCGGCGCGCAGAAATAATCTAGTGCAGCCCCAGCATTTTATCCTGTTCGCGCCGCAAGGCGTACAGCCGGGTCGTCATGTCGGGGGCGGCGTTTGCGCGGGTAATCAGCTCACCCTTCCTGATCGGAGCGATGACTTTGCCTCCCTCGAGCAGGCCCACTGGCAGGGCGTCGGCAGCGCGCGCATCGACGACCGTCATGGCATAGGAGCGGTAGCAGGTCTCGCCGATGGCATCGAGCGCTTCGCCCGGGTTCAGGTCTCGCTTGGCGACCGCGCAGACTTCGGCAACCGGACGGGGCAGGGGCACCATGTCGGGCTTGCCGTACATCATGATGCGCGCGCAGGTCAGTGGCACCTCGAGGCTGGTCAGATGGTAGGGCCGGAAGAAGCCGTAATACGGTCCGTGGCCGATATGGAGATCGTCCATGCGCTCGATGATGCGCGGATGCTCGGCCTTGACGATGACGAAGACGCCTGGCGCGACGCCCTTGCCGATGGTGAAATCGACGACGCCGGACCGGTTGAGGATGCCGCCGTCCTCCCTGGGGATCAGCACCTTGGCCATGTCGTCGCGATGGGTGGCAGGGCCATGCATACCAGGTACGTCGGGCACGAGTCCCGTGGCATTGGCGATGGCGGTCATCTCGACGGCGGTCTTGGAGCCGTCGACGAACTCGACCAGCATGCGCGGGTTCATGTTCCGGCGGGTGGCTTCCTCGCGATAATCGTCCGGGACGGCGTCATGCTTGAGGGGATTGTTCTTGCCCTTGCCGGCAGCAACGATGTCTAGCCCGAGCGCGGAAACGAACTCGATCAGTTCCATGCAGGAGCTCGGTTCGTCGCCGGCTCCGACGGAATAAACGACGCCGAGGCGGTCGGCCTGCGCCTTCAGATAGGGCCCGATGGTAACGTCGGCTTCGACATTCATCATCACTACATGCTTGCCGTGTTCCATCGCGGTCAGGTCGTAGTCGGCGGCGACGCCCGGCTTGCCGGTGGCGTCGATCACTACGTCAATATTGGGCGTCGTCACCAGCGTTTCAGCCGAGGTGATGGCGATCTTGCCGTGCTCGATGGCAGCGGTGGCTGCCGCCGGGCTGTCGGCTTCGCGTCCCATGCTGTCGTCGCCATAGGCGATCGTCATCGCCTCCAGCGCGGTATGCGGACGTCGCGTGGCGATCGCGGCCATTTCGATGCCGGTCATCAGGCTCATCTGGGTAACGAGATCGGTCCCCATTTCGCCCGAACCGATGACGCCCACGCGAATGGTCTTGCCGTCTTCGGCGCGCTTGGCGAGGTCACGGGCGATGCCGGTCAGGGCGATTTTGGGGGGCATGGGGCGGTCCGGTTTCGTGCACTAGGTTTGCGATAGCGCTGTGCGGGGGTGGGGGCAAGGCTTTCCGGCGTCAGTGCCTATCGCTTGCAGTTGTAAATCCACTGCGCCGTCCTCGGGCGTAACCCGAGGACCGTGTGGTTGCGTGGTGACATCAGCGTCTAGCCTTTCGACCATAGCTCTCAGTGCCTATTCGGCTTCAGTCGCGCCACTGGCGCGCCCGATCCCTGCGGGCACGCCTCATAGTTAGCTATTTCTAAACCGTTCAGGCCGAATATGCCCCGTGGAGAATACTCCGGGGGCACTTTCACGAACATGTCCAAGCAAGCCAAGCAAACGGTCGCCTTGCCAGAGGTCATCGACCTCGATGCCATTGACGGCATTCGCGACGTGCTCATCGATGCGCTGGAGGAGGGGCCGGTCACGGTTCAGGCCGGCGCCGTCGAGCGGGTGTCGACCAATGCCTTGCTGATGCTGGTCAGTGCGGCCGAAACGGCCCGGAGACACCAATTTGATTTCAAGATTGAAGCGCCGAGTGCGGCAATGACCACCGCAATCGAGCGACTGGGACTAGGGACCCAGTTTTCGGGGATGATCACACCATGACGTTACGCGTACTCACAGTCGATGACTCGCGCACCATTCTGGCCATGCTGCACCATACGCTGAGCAATGCCGGTTTCGAAGTTCTGCAGGCCGAGGACGGCAAGCAGGGCCTGGACATGCTCAAGGCCCAGGATGTGGACGTCGTGATCACCGACATCAACATGCCGGTCATGGATGGCATCGAGTTCATCAAGAACGTGCGCGCCAGCGGCCAGCACAACTCGCTGCCCATCCTCATCCTCACCACCGAAACCAGCCAGGACAAGCGTGACCAGGGCAAGGCCGCCGGAGGTACCGGCTGGATCGTCAAGCCTTTCGATCCGGAAAAGCTGATTTCCGTCATTCACCGCGTCGTGCACTAACACACCGATCGGACCCAGAAGGGTTGGAAGCCTAAAAGCATGAGTGATCTCGACGACTTCAAGGCCACCTATTTCGACGAATGTTCGGAACTCCTGACCGAGCTCGAAGAGCAGTTCGCCGCCATCGAGGAGGGCGAGCGCGGCTCGGACCGGCTCAATGCGGTGTTCCGGGCCATTCACTCGATCAAGGGTGGCGCCGGTGCGTTCGGGTTTTCGGCTCTGGTGGGCTTTGCGCATGCCTACGAGACCCTGCTCGACTATGTCCGCGATGGTCGCGTCGAGCTGACCGACGACGTCGTGATCCTCTGCATCAAGGCCAACGACATCGTGGCCGACCATGTCAACGCCGCCCAGTCGGGCGAGGCGCTGCCGGCCGACTATGGCGCCGAGGAAAAGGCGCGCTTTGACGCGATCGCCCGCGGTGACAGGGCGTCTGAGGACGATGACGAAGGCGGTGAAATCGTCGAGGATTTCGACATCGACTTCACCCCCGTCATGGTCAATCTCGAGGCCATGCCGACGGGCGAGGCACCGGTCGAGGACGTGTTCGAGAGCGCCCCCATGGCAGCGGCCGAAGGCCAGTGGGAAATCCGCTTTACCCCGCACCGCGCGCTATACGCACGTGCCAACGACCCCTTGCTGCTGTTCCGCGAACTTGCCGCGCTCGGCACCATGCAGGTCCGGGCGGTGCTCACCGACATTCCGGCGCTGTCCGATTTCGAGCCCTTCGCGGTCTATTGCGCCTGGGAAATCACCCTCCTGGCCCCGGGTCTGACGGAAGCGGCGATCCGCGAAGTCTTCGAATTCGTCGACGGCGATTGCGATATCGTCATCGCGCAGGCGGGCGTCGTTCCCTCGTTCACCGATACCGGTTTCGACCTGCCCCTGCTGGTGGACGACCCGGTCGTGGCCGGCACCGCCGAGCCTGACCTTGCAAGCCTCATGGCCCTGACCGAGGACGAGGTGAAGGCACCCGAGGCAGTCGACGTGCCCGTTCCCGAATTTACGCCCGAAAAGCCGGCCACCCCAGTCGGTGCGCAAGATGCGTTCGAGGAGGCCCCCGGCCTCAGCTTTGCCGCCCTGGCCGAGGAAATCATGCCGGCCGCGCCAATGGTTGCGCCCAAGCCCGAAGCTGCGCCCGTTGCCGTGGCCAGGGTCGCGCCGCCCAGTGGCGACAGCGACGAGGGCAATGGCCGGTCCGTCGGCGTGCAGTCGATCCGTGTCGATCTCGACAAGGTCGATCGCGTGGTCAACATGGTGGGCGAACTGGTCATTACCCAGTCCATGCTCACCCAGCAGATGGATGAGACGCTGCGCGCCCGTTATACCGAACTGGTGCGCGGCCTCGAGGTCCTGGCACAGACGACGCGCGGATTGCAGGACTCGGTGATGGCCATCCGTGCCCAGCCGGTCAAGTCGGTGTTCAGCCGCATGCCGCGCCTCGTGCGCGAACTGGCAACCAAGACCTCGAAGAAGATCAAGCTCGAGACCATCGGCGAGAACACCGAAATCGACAAGACGGTGATCGAGCAACTCTCCGATCCGCTGACGCACATGATCCGCAATTCGGCCGATCACGGCATTGAAAGCCCGGAAAAGCGTTTGGCGGCGGGCAAGCCTGAATCGGGTACGATCCGCCTTTCAGCCGAACAGGCTGGCGGCAATATCCTGATCATCGTCGAAGACGACGGGGCCGGGATCAATCGCGAGCGCGTGCTCAAGCTGGCGCGCGACAAGGGCATCGTTGCGCCTGACTTCACGCCCACCGACGAGCAGATCGACCAGCTGATCTTTGCGCCCGGCTTTTCTACTGCCGAGGCGGTCAGCGACATTTCCGGCCGCGGCGTCGGCATGGACGTAGTGTTGTCCAACATCAAGAAGATCGGCGGCTCGGTGCATGTGCGTTCATGGACCGGCAAGGGCTGCCGCATGACCCTGAGGCTGCCGCTGACGCTGGCGGTGCTCGACGTCATGCTGGTCAAGGTCGGGGGCGGACCCTACGTGGTGCCGCTGTCCTCGATCGTCGAGACCATGCAGTGTTCGCGCGCCAGCTTCGAACGCGTGCCCTCGGGCGGACGCGTGCTGCAGGTGCGCGGCGAATATGTGCAGGTCATCGACTTGGGACAGCGCTTCGGCCTGTCCACGCACACCGCGGCGGACGACCAGTTCGTGGTGCTGTGCGAAACTGAGGGCAGCCAGAAGGTGGCGCTCGTGGTCGACGACATCATCGGTCAGCAGCAGGTGGTGATCAAGTCGCTCGAGGAAAACTTCGAGCGGGTGGAAGGCATTGCCGGGGGAACGATCCTGGGCGACGGCAACGTGGCGCTGATCGTCGACGTGCAGGGCCTGCGCACCACGCATCTGCATCAAAACGCCGCCTGAGTGCGGCGGCGGCGTTAATCAATTGGCGTCAATGACGCCCTAGAATGGCAAGTAATCGGCCCAGAATGGGCCTTGAGTAAGGGCGAGTAACATGGAAGCGTTGAGCCTCCGCGACGATGTGAGCGACAAGTCGGCACTGGCTGGACAGAATACCCTGCAGCTGATCGCGTTCTCGATCGGCGAGCAAACCTATGGCGTGGAAATCACCACGGTGCGCGAGATCCGTGCCTGGAACGGTGCCACCCCACTCCCCAATACGCGCGAATTCGTTCGCGGCGTCATCAACCTGCGTGGCACCATCGTCCCGATCTTCGATCTGCGCGCCCGCTTTGGCGACGGACAGACCTCTCCCACCAAGAACCATGTCGTCGTGGTAATGAGCGTGGGCGACAAATGGGTCGGCATCCTGGTCGATGCGGTCAGCGACATTCTGACCGTCTCCAAGGACGACATCCACAACGTGCCTGAAGGCAATTCCATCGACACCGAGCTGCTCAATGGCATTGTCACGCATGATAGCCGCATGGTCGGCCTCATCGATCTCCATGCCGTGGTCAGCGGTGCCAAGATGGACGGCTAGGTCTACCTATAGTCCGACTTGTTTCCGAAGGGCGCTGAGAGGCGCCCTTTTTCATTAGGACACGCGCAAAGACTTCCGATCGGGCATTGCCGCGACACTTTGAAGTTGACTTGTTTGGTCAGCAATATTAGTCGCCCGGGCGATAGGCTCTGGTGGTCTCATGTTCTTCGCTCCGCAGCAATTGCGCGCATTCGGGTCCGCTCCGTGTCTCGTGCACGATGGCCGCATCTTCGGTTACGCCGAGCTGGCGGATATGGCGGAGGCGGCAGCCAATGCCTTGCCGTCACGTCCGCAGCTCATCGCGCTCGAGATGGCAGCTACACCCGAGGCCATCGCCAGATATGTGGGGGCACTCGGTGCAGGCCATGCGGTGATGCCACTGCTCACCGACCATCCAGAACTCGCCGCCACTGCGGTCGAGCGGTTCCGGCCAGGGGCAAGCTGGCAACGGGTCGACGGTGAGCATCGCCTTGCGTTTCACGACCATCCCGCGCACATCCATCCCGACCTCTCGCTGCTGCTGCAGACTTCTGGCAGCACGGGCCAAGGCAAGGGCGTCCGGTTGTCAGCGTCGGCCGTGCAAGCCAATGCCGACGCGATCGCCAAATACTTGAGGATCACCCCATCGGACCGCGCGGCACTGGTCCTGCCGCTCCATTACTCGTACGGCTTGTCTGTCCTCCACTCGCACCTGATCCGCGGCGCCAGCTTCTGGCTTGCGGATCAATCGGTTCTCGCGCCGGGATTCAAGCAAGCTCTGAACGCGTCGGGTGCAACCAGTCTCGCCGGTGTGCCGCATCATTTTACGCTGCTTGAAAGCGCCGGGCTCGACAGATCCCTGCCTGAGCGGGTGAACTGCCTCACGGTCGCCGGCGGGGCGATGAAGCCCGATCGCGTGCGCCATTGGGCGGCCACCATGGCGGAGCGGCAAGGACGTTTCGTGGTGATGTACGGTCAGACCGAAGCGACCGCGCGGATCGCCTATCTGCCCGATGATCTCGCACTTCGTTTTCCAGAGGCCATCGGCAGGGCAATTCCAGGCGGAGCGCTTTCGCTGATGGACGAAAAGGGGCGTGCCGTTACCAAGGCGGGCATGGAAGGCGAGCTGGTCTATCGCGGCCCCAACGTCATGATGGGATATGCTGAATCAGCAGAAGATCTCGGCAAGGGTCCGGAACTGGAACAGCTCCTCACCGGGGACCTCGCGACGCGAGACGCCGATGGCATCTATCGGATCACCGGGCGGCGGTCCCGGATGTCGAAGATCGCAGGGCTGCGTATTGGTCATGATGCCTTGGAGCAGGCTCTTGCACAGGCCGGCCACGACGTTGCGGTCTGGGGCAATGATAAATCAATCTGGATCGCGTCGTCGGGAGCCCTTGACGGCATGACCGAACAGGCAGCGCGCCTTGCGGGCATCGGGACGCAGAACATCGTGCTCGTTCCAGTGCCCGAGCTGCCTCGGCTTGCCAGTGGCAAGGTGGACTATGTTGCTTTGCGCAAGCTTGAAGGAACCGGACCCAAGCAGCGCGACGTCTTGCCGGCCTTCGCCCAAACCTTCGCGCCACACCCTGTCGCAGCACAGGACAGTTTTGTCAGTCTTGGGGGCGACAGCCTGCAGCATGTGGAACTCTCGCTGGAGCTGGAACATCGTTTCGGCGGCGTACCAGATCGGTGGGAGTATCAGTCGATCGCGCAGCTCGAGCAGGTGCCCCTCGAAATGGGCACCCGTGTCGCAACGCCGATCCTGGTGCGGGCGCTCGCTATTCTGGCCGTGGTCGTGACGCACCAGACGCTGTGGCCGGTCTATGGCGGCGCCGCAGCCATGATCATCCTGCTGGGGCTCAGTGTCGCGCAGCATCGACGGGAACCCCTGGTGCAGTGGGATCCTGTCGCGTTTCTTAAGCCGACACTACGTGTTCTGGGCCCCTATGTCCTTGTGCTTCTGGGCTTTGCGGTCGCGTGGGGACAAATGCCATGGGCATCGCTGTTGCTGGTCTCAAATTTCGGGCTGACCGCACCAGAAACCCACCTGATGTTGCCGTATCTCTACTGGTTCATCGAAGCCTATATGC
Source organism: Devosia lucknowensis (assembly GCF_900177655.1). Lineage (NCBI taxonomy): Bacteria > Pseudomonadati > Pseudomonadota > Alphaproteobacteria > Hyphomicrobiales > Devosiaceae > Devosia > Devosia lucknowensis. The sequence goes on from NZ_FXWK01000002.1 coordinate 1,047,029, forward strand.
AGATGACCCTTCTGGTTCTGATCCTCTGTTGGCCGGCACCGGTGAGACAGTTGATTGCTAGCCGCCCGTTCGAAGCGGGGATGGCCCTGCTCGTGTTGGCGCTGCTGTTGCGCCTGGTACCTGAATTCTGGCCACTGCATTCAGGCCGGTCGCAGTTTACCGTCCCTTGGGTCTTCTACCTCTTCGCGCTGGGGTGGTGCATCGCTTTTGCACAAAGCGCGCGTCAGCGTCTGATCCTGATGGGCGCAGCTGCTATCGCTCTCAGCGCTGCCGCATACATGGGGGGAAACTGGTACGGCGGCTGGATCAAGTACATGAGCCTGCTGGGTGTCGTCGCGGTGCTGGTCCATGTTCCGCAGGTGCGCATGCCGCGTGTTCTGGTGCTCGGCGCCATGCACATCGCGCGAGCAGCATTCATGATCTACCTGCTGCACCGGCTCGTGCCCGAGGTGATCATGCCGTTGACCGGCATGCACCTGCCGCGTCCAGTGGACGACATTGTGGCCATCACCGGCGGCGTCGGACTTGGGCTGCTTGGCTTCCTGGCGCAACAGCGTCTGGCACGTTTGCCGTGGCGGCAGGTGCCGAAACGTCTTCACCTGGCAAGGCCGTAAGCATTTTCCCAAAGCAAAAAGGCGCCCTGCGGCGCCCGTTTCGACTACGAGTTATCGAGGTCTAGAAGAGTTCGGCGTCGCCGTGGGCCTGGTGAGCGGCAATTCCCGACAGCGCAGGGACGCGCAGTTCGTCCAGGGTGAGACTGGACCAGATCTCGTCGTAAACGCTGTCTGGAGCGGTCGGCGGAAGGAGCGCGAACTGGCGCACTGCCAGGGCCATGTTATGGCAGCGCTGCTCGATCCGGTCCTGTCCCTGAAGGGCGGTTACGATGAGTTGCACCGCCTCGCGGACGGTGGGATCCTTGCCCAGCTGCTTTTCGGCGAGCATTTCAAGCGCTTCGGTGATGCCTTCTAGCATCGAAGCGGTTTGTCGCGCCGTCTCGTCCAGTTCTCTCGCGAGTTTCTGCAGTGACATTAGTCGGTATTCCTAGCCCCGTTCCAGCAACCCTATAGCGTGATTTCTAAACTCCTCCTTGCTGTTTCAGCGCCGTGCCGCGAACTCGTATGGCGTGGTTAGCGATTGGCTAACGAGTTTAATTCTACGATGGGAACAATTCGCCCGTAGAGGTAGATGAAGCGAAAATGCCCCTTTCGAATACCCTGCCGCCCGAGTTCGACCGTGGGGTGGTGACGACCGTCCATCAGGGCGACTGCCATGTTTCCAATGCCGCCGACATCACCTTCTCCACCGTCCTCGGGTCCTGCATCTCGGCCTGCGTACGAGATAAGGTCGCGCTGGTAGGGGGCATGAACCATTTCCTGCTCGCCGAGCAGTCCGGTTCCGCCAAGGATCGCTACGGCGCTTCTGCACGCTACGGCGCCTTCGCCATGGAGCAGTTGATCAACAAGGTCCTGAGCCAGGGTTCGGGCAAGAAGGCCAATCTTGAGATCAAGGTCTTCGGCGGTGGAAAAATCAATTCGGCACTCGACGATGTCGGAGCAAAGAATATCGAATTCGTTCGCCAGTTTCTGGCCGATGAAGGATATGTCGCGACCAGCGAAGATCTTGGGGGCATGTTCGCCCGTCGCGTGCTGTTCAAGCCGCATTCCGGGAGAGCCTTCGTCAAGCGCCTCGACAGTGATGCTGGGGCCAATGTGGCCAAGGAAGAAATGGCGCTGGCCAAGCGCCGCGTCGTGGTGCCGGCACCGGTGGACGACATCGAACTGTTCTAGTGGCTCCGGCCACTTTTACTTTCGAAAGTCTTACTGCATGGGGCTGCACTATAGGTTTGGTTAACCATTCTGGGCTTAGGGTCTGGTTATGGCCGACCATTCCGCCTTTGCCGTTGATTCGCGTCCTCCTCACCGGGGACTGCGGCTCATGCTGGCCGCGGCCGGGATCTGGTGCTTCTGGGGCGGTGCGGCCGGCGGGTTGCTGCTGGCCATGGGACCGGGGCCCGGTTGGCTCGCGGCCGCTGGAAGCATGGCCGGCCTTGCCATCGCCTGCTGCGCCATATCAGGAGCCATTGCCGACCGGCGCGACGCGCATCGGCTGGCCGCGGTGGCCCAGGCCGCCGGACTGTCCGATCGCCCGGGCGAGGCTCTTTCGATCGCCAGTATCGTTTCGCGGCTCGGCAATCGCCTCGAGCGCGCACATCACTTCCGTGCCGCCATCGGCGCCATGGATGCCCCATTGCTGGTCATCGACGAGCACGGGGTCATCCTGGCAGCGAGCAAGGGCATGGAACATCTAGCGCCACAGGCTCGTGAGGGCGAGACGCTGGATGGATTGTTCGGTCCGGGCTATCTCCAACGCGGTGGCGGGGCGCCCGAAGAGGCGCTGGTGCTGCTCAAGGGCAAGCGCCTTGTCGCCCACAGGCGTCCTTTGCCCTCGGGCCGTTACGCGCTGGAACTGCAGCCGGCCGGCCACTTCATCGAGGACGACAATCTCGAATCCGCCCTGGGCGCCTTGCGGTTGGGGCAAACCGGCTTCCGCTTCGATGCGGATTCGGTGGCGGGCCGCCCGGCCCTTGCTGGGTTCAACGAGGCCTTCGAGACGCTCGACGACGGCCTGGCCCAGTTGCGCGCGGTGATGGCAGGCGAACCGATCGCCGACACCGCATTGCCGCTTGCCGACGAGGCGCAACTGGTGATCGATCTCTTCGCCGGGCTCGACGAACAGCAACGCGACGAAGCGCAGGCTCGGCTGGCACTCGAAACCCGTCTCGGCTCGGTCAAGACCCTGCTAGCCCAGTTCGAAGCGCGCGCCCAGGAACTCGAACAGGCTGCCGAGACAGGACGGCAGGCCCTGGCGGCAGGCGTGAGTAAGATGGCCGGTCTCGAGGCAGAGCTGGCTGTAGCGCGGCGTCGCAGCGACGAGGCCGAGGGCTTGGCCGGGCAGGTGGAGCAGGCGGCTGGCCGCACGCGTGCACTTGTCAGCGAGATTGCGCGCATGGCGCAGGAAATCGACACCATGACGGCGGGCATTGAAGACGTGTCTTTCCGCACCAATCTCCTCGCACTCAATGCGGCCGTCGAAGCAGCTCGGGCTGGCGAGAAGGGCGCGGGCTTCGCCGTCGTCGCCGACGAAGTGCGCCAGCTGGCCCAGATCACCAACCGATCCGCCAAGGACATCAGGGTGATCGCCGACAAGGGCCGGGCCCAGGCGCGGATCGGCCTCGACGAAGCCGGCGACCTGCAAAAAATCACCGCGTCGCTGCGCGAGAATTTACGCAATCTAAGCAATGGCTCGGCCAGTATCACATTGATTGCGGAAGCCGGTAGCAGCAAAACTGTCAACCAGGGAGCCGCAAGGCCGGTGGTCGAGCAGTTTGGTCAGGAGACCGGCATCGGCCAGCGCGCCGCCAGCTAGGTCCGGAAGAAACCGGCATACAAGGGGTGGTTGCATGGAACAGGGGGAATTCTCCCTCAGCGAGCGGGAGTTCGCGCGCATCAAGGCTCGGGTCTATTCCGTGGCCGGCATTTCGCTCAGCGATGCCAAGCGAACCCTTGTCGTCTCCCGTCTCTCCAAGATCGTGCGGGCGCTGCGGCTGCCCAACTTCGACGCCTATATCGATTATCTCGAGCGCGGCGGCACGGCTCAGGACGGGCAGGATTTCGTCAACGCCCTCACCACCAATCTGACGCGGTTCTATCGCGAAGATCACCACTTCGATCATCTGCGAAACTATGTCGGAACGCTGATCTCGGATCGGCCGCGCGGGACGCGGCTCCGGATCTGGTCGGCGGGGTGCTCGACAGGTCAGGAGCCGTATACGATCGGCATGGACCTGCTTGCGGCCTTCCCTGACCTCAAGCGCTGGGACTTCAAGATCCTGGCTACCGACATCGACACGGCCGTGATCGCCAAGGCGGCCGGCGGGGTTTATCCCGAAAATGAGCTCAGCGGCCTTTCGACCGAGCGGGCCCGGCGCTTCGAGCGCGGTGGCGAGGGTATGATCCGCATTCCCGATGCCGTGCGCGAGCTGGTCTCGTTCAAGCCCCTCAACCTGATCGGCCAGTGGCCGATGAAGGGGCCGTTCGACGCCATCTTCTGCCGAAACGTCGCCATTTATTTCGATAAGCCCACCCAGGGGGAAGTGTTCGGCCGGTTCGGCAAGATGCTTGCGCCCGAAGGCTTTCTCTATATCGGCCATTCCGAGAATGTGGGTTCGGGTGGCGAAGGATTCCGGCTGGTGGGCAAGACCATCTACCAGTCCAAGGAAAAACTGAACAAGCGAGCTGCATGATGAGCATCAAGGTACTGGTCGTCGACGATTCGGCGCTCATCCGCGAGGTGCTGGGACGTATGTTGACGCGCGATGGCGATATCGACGTCGTCGGCACGGCCGTCGACCCGATCGATGCCCGCGAAAAGATCAAGGCGCTCGACCCCGATGTCGTGACGCTCGATATCGAAATGCCCAACATGAACGGGCTGGCCTTTCTCGAAAAGCTGATGCGTCTGCGCCCGACGCCTGTAGTCATGGTATCGACGTTGACCAAGAAAGGCGCCAGCGAGACGCTGCTGGCTCTCGAACTGGGCGCTGTGGACTTCGTAGCCAAGCCGAGCGCGGAATTCTCCGGCGGCCTTGACGCGTTCGGCGCCGGCCTGCGCGACAAGATCCGTGCTGCCGCCAAATCCGACGTCCGCGGCCGTGCCGTGAGCCGGGCCGAAGTTCCGCACGTCAACAAGTCGCCGCTCAAGACGGCCGCAGCGCCGGAAGGGGCCCTCATAGCGATCGGCGCGTCTACCGGCGGCGTCGAAGCCATCCGTGCCGTGCTCAGCGAACTGCCGGCGGATTGTCCGCCCGTGGTCATCGCCCAGCATATGCCTGCAGGCTTCACCGGCCGGTTCGCGGCTCGGCTGGATGAGCTGTGCGCCCTCAAGGTGGTCGAAGCTGAGGACCGCATGCCGCTGCTCCCCGGTCACGCCTATGTGGCCCGCGGAGATTTCCATCTTCGGGTCGAAAAATCGTCGGGCCAGCTCAAATGCCGCCTGGCGCAGGACAGTCTGGAAAGCGGCCACCGGCCTAGCGTCGACGTGTTGTTTGAATCGGTCGCCAAGACTGTTGGCGCAATGGCTGTCGGTGCCATTCTGACGGGCATGGGCCGCGATGGTGCCCGGGGTCTCAAGTTGATGCGCGACGCCGGCGCTTACACGGTCGGCCAGAGCCAGGCTTCGGCACTGGTCTACGGCATGCCGCGCGTGGCCTTCGAGGAGGGTGCCGTGGTGGAACAGGCGCCGGTCGAGCAGATCGCCGCCAAGCTGGCTAATGCACTGGTGCGGCTCAAATCCGCGGCCTGAGAGCGACCGGGAACAATGCCAATGGGGCAATTGAGAGATTTGTAACGCTTGATGCCTAGAGTTTGCACCAAGTGCGGCCCGAAGGCCGAAGGCGCGTAGAGGTAAGAACGACCATGCCAAAAGCAAGCGCTGTCAGCGTCCTGATCGTTGATGACCAGCAGTCGATGCGAGGCATCGCCAAATACATTTTGACCCAGTTGGGCTTCAAGGACATCATCGAGGCCAAATCTGGTCGCGATGCCCTGGGAAAGCTGGAAAAGTCGAATGTCGACCTGATCATTTCCGACTGGAACATGGATGATATCGACGGCCTTACCCTGCTCAAGGTGATCCGCAAGCATCCGCGGACGCAGGCCATGCCGTTCATCATGGCGACGGGCCGCTCGGACAAGGAGCAGGTCAAGGAAGCCATTTCCTTTGGCGTCAACAATTACATCATCAAGCCATTTGACGCGATGACCATGAAGAAGCGCATTGAGGCCGTCATCGGCGCGCTGACCTAGCGCTTCTCGTCACGCCAGTTGATACCGACACCTCCGTCCTACGACGGGGGTGTCTCATTTCTGGCATCCTGCTGTACCCATAGGCTTTTGCCCATTTTTTAGGCCATTGGCATTTCTCCGTAAGGAGTGGTTAAGCGGCCTTCTATATCGTTTCCATAACTGGCGCGCGGGGACGTGCCACGGCTGCCTGCATCGTGACCGTTGGGTCGGAGGAAGATGCGGGATGGACGCAGCCGGTTTTGGGGAGACGCATTTCATGAAGATCATTCCGCAGCTCAAGATCGCGCAGAAGCTGCCCCTGGCGCTTGTCGGATCCGCGTTGGTGGTCAGCGCCGGCGTCGGCATTGCTAGCTACCTCATCGGTCTGGGCACCGTGCAGGAACAACGCAACCAGTCGATGCAGGCCGCGCTCACTACCGCCAGTTCGCTGGTGACCGACTACTTCTCGAGCGCCGAAGTCGATCTGCGCCTTTTCGTGCAGCGGTCCGACACGGTCACGGCGATGAAGAACTTGACGCGCTCGCTCGACGAGCTGCGCATGGGCCTCAAGGAACGCGCTGCGCCGCAATTGCAAGCCGCCTACGTTACCGAAAATCCCGACCCGGAAAACCGGGCTTCGGTGGACAGCGTCGGCGCCAAGGGCGCGACCTATGACGCTCCGCACAAGCGCTTCCACCCCGGCTTCCGCACACTGATGCAGGAGCGCGGCTATTCCGACGTGATGCTGGTGAGCGCCGCCGGCGACGTGGTCTATACCGTTGCCAAGAACATGGACTTCGTCAGCAATGTGATGACGGATACGACGGCTGCGGCCTCGGGTCTTGGTCTTGCCTTTGCGGCGGCCAAGGATCTGCCCGACGGGCAGGCCGCATTTGTCGATTTCAGCCAGTATGCGCCGGCCGGATCGGCGGAAAGCTTCATGGCCATGCCGGTCTATGACAAGGACGAAAACACCGGCGTGATGGTCCTGGCCATTTCGCCCGAGGCGTTGAGCGCCCGGGTTTCGAGCCTTTCCGGGCTTGGTCTCACTGGTGAGGTCGTCGTGGTCGGCGAAGATGGTCTCTTGCGCACCGAATCCCCGCGCACCGAAGCTGCCGACGTGCTGACGACCACGCTGACGTCGCCCGTCATCGCCGGTGCCTTTGCCGACGAGGGCGGCGAAGGGATCAGCACCGACTATCGTGGCGCCCCAATGGTGGTGCGGGCCCAGCCTGTCAGCGTCCATGATGTGACCTGGGCCGTTGCTGCCGTGCAGCCGGAAAACGAGGCCTACGCCGCCGTGGTTGAGATGCGCAACATGACCATCCTGGTCGGCAGTATCCTTCTCGCCATCGCGGCCGTTATCGGCTTCTTCTTCGCCCGCTCGATCAGCAAGCCCATCAGCCGCCTGACCGACACGATGGATACTCTGGCCAGTGGCGACCTGGCTGTTGACGTCAAGGGCGCAAGACGGGCCGACGAGATCGGCGCCATGGCGCGCGCCGTCGAGGTGTTCCGCGAGAATGCCCTCAAGGTCAACGAAATGACCGAAGCCGAGGCCGCCCGCATCATCGCCAACCAGGCCGAACGCGCCGCCATGATGCAGGATCTGCAACGCGCCTTCGGCCAGGTGGTGGATGCCGCCATCGCCGGTGACTTCTCGCGCCGCGTCGAAACCGAATTCCCCGATGACGAGCTCAACACGTTGGCCCGCTCGGTCAATGGCCTGGTCGAAACAGTCGACCGCGGCGTCACCGAGACCGGTTCGGTGCTGGCGGCACTCGCCAATACCGACCTGACCCATCGTATGGAAGGTAACTACAAAGGGGCATTTGCCCGCCTCAAGGCCGATACCAATGCGGTGGCCGACAAGCTCACCGATATCGTCGGCCAGCTGCGCGACACCTCCCGCACACTCAAGACTGCGACCGGGGAAATTCTGTCGGGCGCCAACGATCTCAGCGAACGAACCACGCGCCAGGCCGCAACGATCGAGGAAACATCGGCGACGATGGAGCAGCTGGCGACGACGGTATTGCAGAATGCCGACCGCGCCAATGAAGCCTCGACCGTGGCGACGACGGTGACGCGAACCGCCGAGGAAGGTGGGCAGGTCATGAGCCGGGCAACAGGCGCAATGGAGCGGATCACCCAGTCCTCGGCCAAGATTTCCAACATCATTGGCCTCATCGACGATATCGCCTTCCAGACCAACCTCCTGGCGCTCAACGCTTCGGTGGAAGCCGCGCGCGCAGGCGAGGCAGGCAAAGGCTTCGCCGTGGTTGCCGTGGAAGTGCGCCGCTTGGCGCAGTCCGCCGCGCAAGCCTCCAGCGACGTCAAGGCGCTCATCGAACAGAGTGCGGACGAGGTCAAGGGGGGCTCCAAGCTCGTGGCCGACGCAGCAAGCCGTCTCGAGCAAATCCTAAGCTCTGCCCGCTCGTCTAGCGAGCTGATGAACAACATCGCGCGCGAAAGCCGCGAGCAGGCCTCGGCCATCGACGAAGTGAACACCGCCGTCCGGACCATGGACGAGATGACCCAGCACAATGCGGCGCTGGTCGAGGAAATGAATGCGTCGATCGAGCAAACCGAGGCGCAGGCGACCCAGCTCGACCGGATCGTCGATATCTTCGCGCTGGAAAAGCGGGCACAGTCGTCGTCTGCAGTGCACAAGCCGGCCGCCAATGCCGGCCCCGTGCAGGCGATCGCGCAGGGTGCGCGGGGTCTGCAGGCCAAGCTCGGCAGTGCGGCCCGATCTTATCTTTCCAAGGGGAACGCGGCAGTGGATTCAGACTGGAGCGAGTTCTAGCCAGAATGTGACAAGGGCGCCTCGGGCGCCCTTCGTGTTTTCAGTGAGCCGCGCGGCAAAAGCCAAGAAATCCACCAGTATTCTTGAACAAAAATGCCATCGCAATCGATTGCGTAGATATTCGTACAGTTTTCGGTAAATAATTTTCCATAGCGTCTTTCCCATCAGTCGGCGCGAGAGCTCAAGAATGAGCGCCGCGTCCGTATGGGGGAGTGACATATGAAACTGATTGCGCGCCTTTTGGGAAACGTGCGCATGACCACCACCATCCTGGTGCTTGTCATGTTGTCGATTATCGGCTCGATCGCGGCTGTCTCTGGAGCGATTTATCTCAGCCTCTACAGCCAGGCCATGGCCGATAGCGAGGTGCAGCAGGAAACCAATCTCGGTTCGGCCGCGACCATCCTGGAGCGGCGCATTTCGGGCTCCGTGCTGACCTGGAGCGAAGAGGGTGCGATCGCTAGCTTCCAGAGCTGGGCCATTCCTCCCTTCTACGATACGGAAGTCATCGACTCGGTGACGCGCGTGACCAAGCAGGACGCCGCCATCTATGTGACCGACCCGGCCACCGGCGACATGGCGGCAAAGACCACGAGCGTGACGCTGCCCGGCGGAGCCCGCGCCGTGGGTGGCGTGCTGCCGGCCGCCAGCGATGCCGTGACGCGGCTCAACGCCGGCGAGATGGTACTAGGCGCGGTCGATATCGACGGGACGCAGTACTACGCGGCTCTCCAGCCGATCCAGAAGACCAGCGGCGAAGTGATGGGCGCGATCTTCGTGGGCACGCCGATGGCCAACGTGCAGGCGGCGGCGAATAAGGTGGTGAGCCTGATCGCCATCGTGGGAGGCGCGGCCATAGCCGGCTTCGGGCTCATCGGCTTCATCGCCTCGCGGTTGATCACCCGCCCCATTCCGCGTCTGGCCAAGACCATGGAGATCGTGGCTCAGGGCAATTACGACGTCGACGTGCCATTCACGACGCTCGGCAACGAGGTGGGTGCGATGGCCCGTGCGGTGGAAGTGTTCCGCGAAAACGGGCTGCGCGTCAGCCAGATGACCGAGGCGGAAGCTGCGCGCATCATTGCCGACGAAGAAAAGCGCCGCCAGATGATGAGCGAATTGCAGGGGGCCTTTGGCGAGGTGGTTGATGCCGCCATTGCTGGCGACTTCGGCCAGCGTGTCACCACGCAGTTCCCCGATGCCGAACTCAACGGCCTGGCGGCAAGCGTCAACACGCTGGTCGAAAGCTTCGATCGCGGCGTGGCGGAAGTGGGTGAAGTGCTCGGCGCAATGGCCGATACAGACCTCACAAGGCGGATGGAAGGCGAATACGAGGGTGCCTTTGCCAAGCTCAAGACGGACATCAATGCGGTGGGCGAAAAGCTGACCGAGGTCGTGCTGCAGCTTCGCCATACGTCCGGTTCGCTCAAGACGGCGACTGGGGAGATCCTGTCGGGCGCCAATGACCTTTCGGAGCGCACCACCAAGCAGGCGGCGACGATCGAAGAAACGTCGGCCGCAATGGAGCAACTGGCCTCGACCGTTCTGGCCAATGCCGAACGCGCCAAGAACGCCAGTGCCAGCGCCTCACGTGTCACCCAGACCGCTGAGGAAGGCGGTCGCGTGATGGATGCAGCCAACGAGGCGATGGAGCGGATCACGGCCTCCTCGGCCAAAATCTCCAACATCATCGGCATGATCGATGACATCGCTTTCCAGACGAACCTGCTTGCACTCAACGCCTCGGTTGAAGCGGCGCGTGCAGGCGATGCGGGCAAGGGTTTTGCCGTTGTGGCCGTGGAAGTACGCCGCCTTGCCCAGAGCGCTGCGAGTGCGTCCTCGGACGTCAAGGCGCTGATCGAGCAGTCGAGCGGGGAAGTTACCACGGGTTCCAAGCTTGTCGGCGAAGCCGCCGGCAAGCTGGCAAGCATGCTCGAGGCTATTCGCGAAAACACGCAGTCGCTCGAAGCCATCGCCCGCGATAGCGCCGAGCAGGCGACATCCATCGAGGAAGTCACCTCCGCGGTCCGCACCATGGACGAGATGACACAGCATAATGCGGCCCTGGTGGAAGAGACCAATGCCGCAATCGAGCAGACGGAGGCCCAGGCCAACGAGCTCGACCGGATCGTGGATATCTTCGCCATCGATGGCGCTGCCAATGATGCGCCATCCATGCCGGCACCGCGGCGCGAGACGACGTCGCCGCAGGCCGCCAAGGCGGCACCAAAGGCAGCTCGTGCCTATCTCAGTCAGGGGAATGCGGCCATAGCGGCAGACTGGGACGAATTCTAAAGCGCTGCTGCTGCACAAATAATAGGCGGCCTGCACATGCGGGCCGCCGTTATATTGCATAGCTAATACTCAATTAATCCCAACCGATTAGGATTTGTCACAATTGTGTTGCCGCTCCGCGGGGGAGCAAGGCGGCGTGTTTGGGGCCCTGGTCGATGATCGGTTCGGTAAAGCGTTTCTTTGGTAATATTCGCCTCACCACGGCGATTGCGGTGATGGTGATCGGCGCCATCCTGATTTCTGTCTCGGCCGTCTCGATGGCCATCTACCTCAATCTGAGCTCGACCTTGCGGGCGCAGGCCTCCGAAACGCAGGCCGCAAACCTCAAGACCGCAGCGACGATCCTTGCCGGCAGCCTGCCCGGCGCAGAGGTGACGTGGGGCGAAAATTCGACCCTCGAGAAGATCACCACCTTTGCCATGCCGCGGCAATTCCTCAACCACGAGATCGTGGACTCGATCGTTCGCCTGACCGGCGAGTCCGCCACGATCTTCGGCTTCGACGCGGCGCAGAACGACTTCGTGCGCATGTCGACCACGCTGACCGGCGAGGATGGCGAACGCATCGTCGGCACGCCGCTCGGCGCCACCAGCGCCGCCTACGACACCGTCATGGCCGGACAGGCCTACTACGGCGAGGCCACTATTGTCGGCCGCCCGTACTACACGGCCTACCAGCCCATTCTCGACATGACCGGAAAGGCCGTCGGCATTCTCTATGTCGGTGTGGACCAGGAAGGCGTGCAGGGCGTCGTGTCGTCCATGCTGAGCCTGCTTCTCGTGATCAATTTTGGCACGCTGCTCGTCCTGGGTGTGGCAGGCTACTTCATCTCCCGGGCCCTGATGGCTCCAGTCCCGCGCCTTGCGAAGACGATGAAGGTCATTGCCGAGGGTGACTACGACGCACAGGTGCCCTATCTCGCCCGCCAGAATGAAATCGGCGAGATGGCCCGCGCGGTGGAAGTGTTCCGCGAGAACGGCCTCAAGGTCAGCGCCATGACCGAGGAGGAGCGTGCGGCTTCGCAGCGGCGCCGCATCGAGCGCACCGACATGATGGTGGCGCTGCAGGCAGCGTTCGGCGAGGTGGTGGACGCGGCAATCGCCGGCGATTTCTCCAAGCGCGTACATGCGCAATTCCCGGATGCCGAGCTCAACAGCCTCGCGGGCAGCGTCAATAGTCTCGTCGAGACCGTTGATCGTGGCATTGCCGAAACCGGCGCTGTGCTTGCGGCACTGGCCGAGGCGGACCTTACGCACCGCATGGAAGGGCACTACCAGGGCTCGTTCGCCAAGCTCAAGACCGACACCAATGCGGTGGCGGAAAAACTCAGCGACGTCATCGGCCAGCTGCGCGTGACCTCACGCGCCCTCAAGACCGCCACCGGCGAAATCCTCTCGGGCGCGAACGATCTCTCGGAACGCACGACCAAGCAGGCGGCGACGATCGAGCAGACCTCGGCCGCCATGGAGCAGCTGGCCAGTACGGTCGCAGACAATGCCCGGATGGCCGACGACGCCAACCGATCGGCCAATGCCGTCTCGAGCGACGCAGCGCGCAGCGGGGAAGTGATGGAAAAGGCCAACCAGGCCATGGAGCGCATCACCCAGTCGTCGGCCAAGATCTCCAACATCATCGGCATGATCGACGACATCGCCTTCCAGACCAATCTGCTTGCCCTCAATGCCTCCGTGGAAGCGGCGCGCGCGGGCGACGCGGGCAAGGGTTTTGCCGTGGTCGCGGTGGAAGTGCGTCGACTGGCGCAAAGCGCGGCTGGGGCCTCTTCAGAGGTCAAGGCGCTGATCGAAGCGAGCGCCGACGAGGTCAAGGGCGGGTCCCAGCTGGTGTCGAGCGCAGCAACCCAGTTGCGCGACATGCTTGGCGCCGTCACAGAAAATGCCGGCCTGATGCAGTCTATCGCCAAGGCCAGCAAGGCTCAGGCGTCGGCGATCGAGGAAGTCAGTGTCGCGGTGCGCACGCTGGACGAGATGACCCAGCACAATGCCGCGCTCGTCGAGGAGACCAACGCCGCGATCGAGCAGACCGAGGCGCAGGCCGGCGAACTTGACCGCGTGGTGGATATTTTCACGCTCGATACCGCCGAAGTCATGGCGGCACCGGCACAGCGGAGGCCAGCGAGCCCCGCCCCGTCATCGCGCAGCGCCGTCAACAAGGCTGGTCAGGCCTATCTCAGCCAGGGCAATGCTGCCATATCGGCTGATTGGGACGAGTTCTGATCCGCTAGCTCGACGACAACTCACCAGAAGGGGCGCTGTGCGCCCCTTTTTTGTATCCGTATGGCGGATGCTTTACGGCGTGTTAACGGCCGTATGCTCAGATACGTATGGACGCAGATTCAAGTTGTTAGAGCCGCTTCGGCGGCTCCGATTTTCGGGCGTCCAATCCCGAACAGTACTGAGATATTTCCGCGGGTGCGGCGACCGCTTAGCCGTATCGCGGCTTCAAAGGCGTGTCGAAAATCGCAATGTGATTTTATCCACTGAATGGTCAAGTTTTGTGCATCGTGTACTTGTTTTAATCAGATGAAATCTTGCGATAACTTTTGTTCTCGAACTTAATTTATCCGGCATCCGTATTTTTGCGGATATGGATGCGATTTTGTGGATGTCTATTCTTTAAACCACTATGAATACGGCAAATATTTACATGATCGTTGCAGAAATCCTTAACCGTCTCGGCGCAGCCTGAGGAAAGAGTCCAGGGCCACTGGCTCGACGCAAAGGAACAGCAGATGGGCGCGCTTTCGTTCGGTAAAAGCAGTCGCGACAACCAGTCCAAGGTTGACGCCATTACCCGCAGCCAGGCAGTGATCGAGTTCGAGTTGGACGGGACGATCATAACCGCCAACGAGAACTTCCTCTCGGCGATGGGTTATGAGCTGGACGACGTGAAGGGTCGGCATCATTCGATGTTCTGCGATCCCGACTACGTCGCCAGTTCCGAATACAAGGCATTCTGGGACGAGCTTCGGCGGGGCAAGTTCCAGTCTGCCGCCTTCCACCGCTTTGCAAAGGGTGGGCGCGAAGTCTGGATTCAGGCCAGCTACAACCCGGTGCTCGACCGCCATGGCAAGCCGGTCAAGGTCATCAAGTTTGCCACCGACATCACGGCGCAAAAGCAACAGGCCGCCGACCACGCCGCGCAGATTGACGCCATTTCGCGCGTCCAGGCGGTCATCGCCTTCAATCTGGATGGTTCGATCATCACCGCAAACGAGAATTTCCTCGCAACGGTCGGTTATGGCCTCCACGAGATCGTGGGCAAGCACCACGCCATGTTCTGCGATCCGGACTATGCCCGTTCGCCCGAATACAAGCAGTTCTGGGATCGCCTGCGCGCCGGCCAGTACGAGGCCGCGGAATTCCAGCGCTTCGGCAAAGGCGGGCAGGAGGTCTGGATCCAGGCCAGCTACAACCCGATCTTCGATGCGTCCGGGCGACCGGTCAAAGTCGTCAAATACGCGACCGATATCACCGAACGCAAACGCGGCGAGGGCATCCTCGCCGAACTCACCAGCAGCCTGGCACGCATGGCAAGGGGTGACCTTGGCGGTCGTATCGACAAGCAGTTTACTGGCCAGTACGAGGCTTTGCGTTCCGCGTTCAACGACACGCTTCAAACCCTGGATGGGATCGTCCATGGCCTGACCCATGCATCAGGGACATTGCGCACGGCGACAGCGGAAATTCTCGCCGGCGCCAACGACCTCTCGAGCCGGACCACCAAGCAGGCTGCGACCATCGAGGAGACGTCCGCTGCCGTCGAACAGCTCTCGAGCGCAGTGGCCGATAATGCCAAGCGCGCCGCCACCGCGAGCTCGAAAGCAAGGCAGGTCTCGCAGAACGCGACCGAAAGCGGCCGGGTCATGAACGATGCGACCACCGCCATGTCGGCGATCGAGGCCTCGTCGGGCAAGATTTCCAACATCATCGGCATGATCGACGACATCGCCTTCCAGACCAACCTTCTGGCGCTCAATGCTTCGGTGGAAGCCGCGCGTGCCGGCGATGCGGGCAAGGGTTTCGCGGTTGTGGCAGTAGAGGTTCGTCGCCTCGCGCAAAGTGCTGCCAGCGCATCGGCCGACGTCAAGGTGCTGATCGAAGCGAGTGCTGGGGAGGTGCGCTCCGGTGCCCAGCTGGTGGGCAAGGCCGCGGAAGGTCTGCATGACATTCTGGCAGGTGCGGAAGAAAGCGCGGTGCTTATCGACGAGATCGCTCGCGAAAACCGCCAGCAGTCCGGCGCATTGGAAGAGGTGTCGATCGCCGTGCGCCAGATGGACGAGATGACCCAGCACAATGCGGCGCTTGTCGAGCAGACCAATGCCGCCATCGAGCAGACGGAGGGACAGGCCAGCGAGCTCGACCGGATCGTGGCCGTTTTCCGGACGACGGATAGCCCAGTCAGCGTGCCTGCATCGCGGGCCGCACCGCGACCTACCGCGAGGCCGGTCCTGACCAGTGTTGGAAATGCTGCGCTGGCCTCGGACTGGGAGGCGTTCTGAGGGTTACGTAGTTTCCGGTAATCTATCATTAACCATGATTTTCAGCCTTTCGCGTTCTCGTTGACCTATCGGTGGATGAGAACTGCGTAGGGACCAAATGCACCAAACGTCCCGGTGGCGGGGATGTGGCGCCGGACCTCGCGCGGATGGTTCAGGCTGTCGGTGAGCTGGGCTTCATGCTCACCGCCAATGCGGATCTGGCTTCTCGGCTCGCGGCGGAGGGCGCCGTGATGGCCGAAGGTCTGTCGGAGAGTTCGCGATGCGCCTCTGAGCTTGCCGGCCAGCTGGTCGCCGATGCCCACGCCGCCGAGGAGATGAGGAAATCCTTCGGCGAGGCAACAGAAGGAGCCGATTCCCTCTCGGAGCTCGCCAATGCGATGGCCGGCTCGGACCTTGAGATCACCGCCTCGGAGCAGGTCCCGGCTTATCCTCCGATCGACCCGGACACCATTGCCACCTACTGGCTCGCGGTTTGACCGCAGGCGCCCATTGCCCTTTGTCGAGGCGTTGGGCATGAAGGCTCGGAAACGGGAGAACCTTCATGGCACGCATCGGCCTCGTGGCGCACGACGACAAGAAAGACGATCTTTGCCGTTGGGCCGAAGCGCACCGGGATAAGCTCCTCCAGCACGAGCTCTGGGGTACGGGCACCACCGGCAGTCGGATCATGGCTGCGACCGGGCTGTCGGTGGGGTTGCTCAAGAGCGGCCCCCTCGGCGGCGACCAGCAATTGGGTGCCATGATCTGCGAGGGACGGCTCGACGTGCTGATCTTTTTCATCGATCCGCTCTCGGCGCAGCCGCATGATGTTGACGTGAAGGCGCTCACGCGCCTGGCCACGCTCTACGACGTGCCTCTCGCCAACAATCGCTCCACCGCCGATGCCGTTCTGGCCTATCTCTGAAGCCGAACGGTTTTGAGGCAAACGGTTCTGAGGAAAAATGCGGCATTGGCGGATTTTTGTCCGGCTGGCCGGGCTCAATGCGTTGACCGCCAGCCCCCGTTATGAACAGATGCCCCAAAATTGCCCGGATTAAGCCGGGCTGGCTGGCAATCAGGAAACCGGGGCTGATCTCAACTTGTCCTCCGACTTGGTCATAGACGTTCGCAACGTCTCAAAACGCTTTGGCGGCCTCACGGCCGTCAGAAATTGTTCGCTCTCGGTCCAGCGCGGCTCCATTACGGGCCTGATCGGGCCCAATGGTGCGGGCAAGTCCACGCTGTTCAACATGGTGGCCGGCAATATCGTGCCCGACGAAGGCCAGGTGATCTTCGATGGCGCGGATGTCACCGGCATCAAGCCGTTCCAGTTGTTCCGTATCGGCATGCTGCGCACATTCCAGATCGCGCATGAATTTTCGCAGATGACGGCGCTTGAGAACCTGATGATGGTTCCGGGCGACCAGCCAGGCGAACACCTGATCGATACCTGGTTCCGTCCCGGCCTCGTGCGCTCGCGCGAAACCGAAGTGCGCAAGAAGGCGCTCGACGTGATCGACTTCCTCAAGCTCGGCCATGTGCGCGATGAGCTGGCGGGCAATCTCTCTGGCGGGCAGAAGAAGCTGCTCGAGCTGGGGCGCACCATGATGGTCGATGCAAAGGTGGTGCTGCTCGACGAGGTGGCGGCCGGCGTCAACAAGACGCTGCTCAACGATCTGGCCAGCAACATCGAGCGCATGAACCGCGAGCTGGGCTATACCTTCTTCGTCATCGAGCACGATATGGACTTGATCGGCCGCCTTTGCGATCCCGTCATCGTCATGGCGCAGGGCGAGAAAATCGCAGAAGGCCCCATGGCCGAGATCCGCGCCAATCCTGCAATCGTCGAAGCCTATTTCGGCACCCCGGTCGAGGTTGCGTGAACATGCCACTCATCGAACTCAAGCATGTCGTGGGCGGCTACGGCGGGGCGCCTATCCTCAACGGCGTCAACATGGCGATCGAAAAGACCGACATCGGGGTCATCGTCGGGCCGAACGGCGCAGGGAAATCGACCACGCTCAAGGCCATTTTCGGCCTGCTCAAGGTTACTGGGGGCACGATTGACTTCGGCGGCGAGAACATCGCCAATTCGCTGCCTGACCGGCTCGTACCCAAGGGCCTGAGCTTCGTGCCGCAGGAAAAGAACGTCTTTACCTCGATGAGTGTCGAGGAAAATCTCGAGATGGGCGCCTTCACCCGGAAGGACGATTTCAAGGGCACGATGGACTGGGTCTACCAGATGTTCCCCGTGCTGGCCGAAAAGCGCCGTCAACCTGCCGGTGAACTCTCGGGCGGGCAGCGGCAGATGGTGGCCATGGGCCGGGCGCTTATGAGCAAGCCCAGCCTGCTCATGCTCGACGAGCCCTCCGCAGGTCTTTCGCCGCGCTACGTGATCGAAATCTTCGAGACCATCCAGCGCGTCAACAAGGAGGGCGTCGGCATCCTCATGGTGGAGCAGAATGCCCGCCAGGCGCTGGCCTTCGCCTCCAAGGGTTTCGTACTCGCGAGCGGCCAGAATCGCTATACCGGCACCGGGGCGGAGCTGATCGCCGACCCTGAAGTCGCCAAGTCGTTCCTCGGGGGCTGAGCCGTGACTGAACTTATTTTCTTCATCAACCAAGTGTTGATCTCCGGCCTCGTGCTCGGCTGCATCTATGCGCTGGGCGCCATCGGCATCACCCTGATCTTCGGCATTCTGCGCTTCGCGCATTTCGCCCATTCCGAGCTGATGACGTCAGGCGCCTTCATCGCCTTCCTGCTGGCATCGGCCTTCGCCGCCTGGGGGATCGTCACGCCGATCCCGACCGGCTTCGTGGTGCTGCCGATTGCCATGGTGCTGGCCGCCATTCTGGCCCTTGGCATAGACAAGGGGTTCTATGCTCCCTTGCGCAAGCGCGGCGCCAAGCCCGTTACCCTGCTGATCGCCTCCATCGGTGTGACGCTGATGGTGCAGGGGCTCATTCGTCTGTTCTTCGGCGCCGGCTCCTATTCGTTCTTCGAGAATGAACCCAAGGAAATCTTCCGCTTCGACATGGCGGCAATTGGCTCGACGCGCCCGCTGGTCATCACCGAACCGCAGGTCCTGATGATCCTCGTGACGCTGGTCTCGGTGCTGGCCCTGCATTTCTTCCTCACCCGCTCGCGGCTGGGCAAGGCGATGCGCGCCATGGCCGACAACGCCGATCTCGCACAGGTGTCCGGGATCAACACGGCGCTGGTCGTGCGCGTCACCTGGATCATCGCCGGGGCGCTTGGCTGCATGGCCGGCACCATGCTGGCGCTCGACGTGACGCTGAAGCCTGACCTCGCGTTCAACATCATCCTGCCGATCTTTGCTGCGGCCATCGTCGGCGGCCTGGGCCAGGCCTATGGCGCTATTGCCGGGGGCCTGCTTATCGGCTTTGCCGAGACGCTGGCGGTGTTCAACTGGACCATGCTGCTGCGGCCGCTCAACGCCATCCTGCCCGAGTGGATGCAATTGCCCGCAACGATGGCGCTCGTGCCGACCGAGTACAAGCTCACGGTCGCCTTCGTCATCCTCGTGGTTACGCTGCTCGTGCGCCCCACGGGTATCTTCAAGGGAGCCTCGTCATGATCCAGCGTTCCCTGACGCTTTTCGGCGGACTGTTCGTCCTGATCCTCCTGATGGGCTGGGTCATGGGCCTGCCGTTCACCTCCTCGCGTATCGTGGAAGCGGCGGCCTATGCGCTGATCGCTCTCGGTCTCAACATACAGTGGGGATACGGCGGGCTCTTCAATTTCGGCATCATGGGGTTCCTGATGGTGGGTGGCGCGGCCGTCACCTTCATCTCGGCGCCCGTCAATCCCGCCTTCTGGGGCGGTGATGGTCCGGCCATGCTTGGCCGTGCCCTGTTCGCCTTTGCCGGCGGCGCTCTCGTGGTCCTCGCCGCGCGGCAGGCCCATCGCATCGGCATTACGGGCAAGTGGAAGACGGCGCTGACCGTCCTTGCCTGGTTCGTCGCCTATTGTATCTATCGCAGCCAGATCGATCCGGCTGCCGCCTACATCGAATCCGCCGCCGGCGGCGGTTGGGTCGGCGGCCTCGGCGGCCATCCGGTGCTGGGATGGCTGTTCGGCGGCGTTCTCGCGGCCGGTATCGCCTTCATCGTGGGCAAGATCTGCCTCGGCCTCCGCACCGATTATCTCGCCATCGCCACGATCGGCATTTCCGAGATCATCCGTGCACTGATCAAGAACATGGACTGGCTCACGCGCGGCACGCTGACGGTGTCGCCGATCCCCTGGCCCACACCGCTGCCGCAGCAGTATCAGGCCCAGGGCATGGATATCGCCTCGTCGCTGATCGCTGCCCGCGCCGGTTTCCTGGTGCTGGCCCTGGTCGTCCTGGCGATCGTCATGTGGCTGATCTCGCGCGCCTATTCCGGTCCCTGGGGCCGCATGATGCGCGCCATCCGCGACAACCACATCGCGGCTTCTTCAATGGGCAAGAACGTCACCGCCCGCCAGCTCGAAATCTTCGTCTTCGGTTCGGTGCTGATGGGCATCGGCGGCGCCATGCTGGTCAGCTTCGTGCAGATTTTCGATCCCTCGAGCTATCAGCCGATCAACCATACCTTCCTGATCTGGGTGATGGTGATCGTGGGTGGCGCGGGCAACAATTGGGGAGCCCTGTTCGGCGCCGTGCTGCTGTGGCTGATCTGGGTCGTGTCCGAACCGCTGAGCAAGGCCGTGTTCGACCTGGTCTCCACCTGGTCGACCAGTTTCGGCTGGGGCGCCATTCCCGAGATCGAGGCGCGGTCCGCGCAGATGCGCGTGTTCGTGCTCGGCCTCGTGATCACGATCGCGCTGCGTTTTGCGCCCCGCGGCTTGATCCCGGAAGTGGTCAAACGCGACTGATCGTCAGGCCGCCTGCTTGTGCAGGGTGATGCGGGCAAATGCCCGCACCAGGGCTGGCTCCAGTTTGCCGGCTCCGGCGAGTGCTTCGAGGACGGCGATGGCGTCCTCGGGCCGCTTCGGCGCCTTGTAAGCGCGGCGTTCGACCAGCGCGGCGTAGATGTCGCTGATCGTCACGAGCCGCGTGATGTCGTCGATCTCGTCGCCGCGCAGGCCGTCGGGATAGCCGCTGCCATCAAGATATTCGTGATGCGAGCGCACGCTGCGCAGCGCGTCGGCAGCGATGCGGCTGCGTCGGGCCAGATAATCGTGCCCGATGATCGGATGGCTGCGCATGGTCTGTGCTTCTTCGGGCGTCAGTGGACCATTCTTGTCTAGAATCTCCACCGGCACGGCCGATTTGCCGATGTCGTGTACCAGCGCCGCCGCCGTCACCTTGATCACGTCGCCGCGGCGCATGCCGAGGCGGCGGGCGAAACTCGATGCCGTGGCTGTCACCAGCATACAGTGCTGGAAGGTCCCGACATGATAGCCGCGAACGGTCGCCATCCAGTGATCGACACCGGCGCTGTCGATAGCATCGATGATCTGGCCGCTGGCGCTTTCCATGCCTTCGGTGTCGAAGACGGCGTCACGAACCAGGCTACGAAAGCCGCCGTCGAGGGCCGAGATGCCGGCATCGATCGAGCGGGTGACGTCAACCGCGTGAACGATGCCGTGATGCTGCCTGATCGCCTGATGGATCGCCTCGGCCCCGCAGCGCGGTTCGAGGATCGCATCTGCCCCGAGGCTTTCGGCATTGCTCACGGCGATCCGCGCCTTGGGATCGACCATGAAGATCCTGCAGCCCGTGCCGCGCCGCGCCAGCAAGCCCTTGAGTTTGCGCAGGGACGAGGTTGCGCGCAGATCGACGTCGAAGACCACGTTCGGATCGAGCCGCAAATGCTCGCCCCCCACGTCCCTTATGCCAACCGGCTGCGTACCGAGAGCCCTCGCAAACGCCTGATACTCAAAGGAATTACTGTTTTCCGTTATGTAAAGCAGCCCACGATCGTCTATATCGCGCACCTAAGGCCTCCCCTTGCCAGTATTTGGGCATGGGTTGCTTAAGGCTTGGCTAAATTTCTGCCGGTCCGGAAGTAAATCGTTTCACGACATGCAGCGCTGTCGATCGCCCCTCATGAAGGACATCGAGCCGTCATCCACAACCATTCGGTGGCAAGGCCGTCATAGCCGCCGGCCATGGATTTTTCGAGGCCGAGGTCAGTCCAGCCCGCAGCGCGATAGGTGGCTTCGAGTGAGCGTGCACTCGGGTAGTTGAAGTATCGCCCCATGCTGTCGCGCCCTTCGCCCTCGCCCGATTTGAAGCTGGCCACGAACACCCCGCTGCTGCGCACCGCCCGCCGGATGGATGCAAGGATAGTCGGCAGATCGCTCGCGGGTGCGTGGAGCAGGCTTGCCGCGGCCCAGACACCGTCATAGGCATTTTCCGCATCGAGATCATCGAAACGCATGACGCGGGCGCGATCCCCGATCCTTTGGCGGGCCGCCTGCACCAGCTCGGGTGTTCCATCCGTGGCATCCACGTCGAACCCGCGCTCCAGCATATAGTGTGCATCCATGCCATTGCCGCATCCGAGCTCCAGAATTCGCGCGCCTGGCTCAACCTGGGCGAGGAACGCATCCAGCTGCTGGCGGGTCGGGCGCGTGCGATGCCGGGCATAGGCCTCCGCATTTTCGGCGTAAAAGCGCATCGTGTCGGTGTCGGCCATTCCTGCCTCACCGGTCATTTGCGGGATGCGGACGGAATATCGTGGCCGCTTCGAACTCGCGTGCGCTCAGGTCCGGATCGCGGTCAAAGGTTGCGCTCCAGAGGATTTCGCGCAAGGCGTCCGGGTTGACGCCAGGATATCCCAACTGCTTCAGACGCAGCGCAAACCAGAGATGGTTGGCCTGGGCATGGAGGTGAGTGTGTCCCAGCTGATCCAGAGCAACGAGCAGTGCCGCCTGAGTCCGGAAGCCGAAGGCAAAGGCCAAGGCCTCGTCGACATGGCTGGACTTAAATTCGGGACGTGCCGTGCGGATGTGCGACTTGAGCGCGGCAATATTGCTACGCGTGAACGGCGTAATGCCGGCAAACATGACGAACCTCTCGTTCCGGTCGATGTCCGCCGATTACGCATCGACCTGGAAAGGTCGTCACGAATGGTCGTCGATACTCCCTTCAACCCGGCGGCAGGTTTGGCATGGGCTCCCAGCGCCAACATAAGGTCTTCGGTGGCTCTGCTTCAATATGAAAAAGGCCCGGGATCGCTCCCGGGCCTTCGGAATCTCGGTCTTCCTGCCCTGCGCGCGTAGCGCTGCGGGCCTTGCCGCCTCGAAACGCTCCACCGGAGCGTTTCGCCGAAGCATTGCTTCGTATGGCGCCAAGTTACTGGATGACGCCCTTTTCGACGAACGAACCGCCTTCGACGGCCAGTTCGACGATGATGCCGTCGACGTCACCAGCCTCGTCGAAGTCGAGCGCGCCACCAGCGCCCTCATAGTCGATGTCGGTACCGGCAGCGATCAGCTCCTTGGCCTTGGCCCACTCGCCTGGCAGGATCTTCTCGCCCGGAGCCGAGGCAACGTCGCGCAGGGCGGCGGACAGGCCTTCGCGGGATGCCGAACCGTTCTTCTCGATGGCGAGTGCCAGGAGGAAGGCGGCGTCGTAAGCCTGCGGGGCGTAAGTGGCGTTGGCGGTGAAGCCTTCGCCGGTGAAGGCGTTGTAGATGTCCACGGCTTCGCCGGTCGGTGCGCCGGCGCGGGTGGCGATCAGGCCTTCCACGGCAGCGGGGTCGATACCGGTCAGCAGGTCGTCGCCGACCATGCCGTCACCGCCGACATAGGTGGTGAAGTTGCCGCTCTCGACGGCCTGACGCAGTACGGTGTTACCCGAAGCGTTGGCATAAGCGAGAATGACCAGGTTCTGCGAAGCGACCAGGTTGCCGAGCTCGGCGCGGTAGTCGGCCTTGCCTTCTTCGTGGGCGATATTGGCCGCAACGGTGCCGCCACCAGCGGTGTAGGCAGCCGAGAGAGCGTCAGCAAAGCCCTTGCCGTAGTCATTGTTGACATAGGTGATGGCAATGTCGTTGACGCCCTTGGCGAGCAGCAGCTCGGCCATCTTCACGCCCTGAAGCGCGTCGGAAGGGGTGGTGCGGTAGACAAGGTCATTGTCTTCAAGCGTGGTCAGGGCCGGCGCCGAGGAGGCCGGGGAGACGAACACGACATTGCCCGAGAGGCCCGAACCGTTGAAGGCGCCGATGGTTTCGCCGGTGCAGAGGCCGCCAACGACAGCCACGGCATTGTCGGTATTGATGATCTTGTCGGCTGCAGTGGCGCCGCCGGTCGCGTCACAGGCACTGTCGGCCGAGATCATGGTAAGCTCACCGCCCAGGATACCGCCCTGTTCGTTGACTTGGTTCACAGCGAGCTGGGCGCCGGCCAGGATCGGCGGGGCCAGGGATTCGATCGGGCCGGTCAGTCCGCCGATGAAACCGATGGTGGCGCCGCTATCCTGGGCCAATGCCGGAGCGGCAATCGTCAGGGTGGTGGCAGCGACCGCCAGGGTCAGGGTTTTCTTAAGCATGGTGTCCCTCTGTTTCGGTTGCACGCCGGGTGGCCTTTTCGGCCTCCTTCTTGCGGCGCGGCAACGGTCAAGGGGGCGCGATGGCGCCCCGCTGGGAGGGACTGTTGCACATTCAGGGCAAAGCTGTCACCGGGGTTCGCGCGGCAAATCCATCAGTTGTGGCGGTTGCTTAACAAGACCCGCTTGGGCATAGACTTTGCCCTGAAGCGGGTGGGCCGGTAAGAGGGCTATATGAAGCGACTTCGCCAAGCCATTATATTGGTGCTGCTGACTGCTCTCAGCCAGCCGTCGCAGGCGCAGATCACCGTGCTCGACAGCGCCCAGGACGATGCTTCGCAACCGAGTGAAGCGGCCAGCCCTGGGCAGCCGCCGCCTCCCTGCGGCACAAGGCCCCTGTCCATCGCCCGCATGAGCTGGCCCTCGGCGGCACTTCTGGCCGAAATCCACGCCCGTATCCTGGCTGCCGAATACAATTGCGAGGTGCGGGTCGTGCTGGGCGATCTCGCCGCCACGGCGTCGTCCATGGGATCGACCGGACAACCCCAGGTCGCGCCCGAGATGTGGGTCAACCGGATCGCCGATCTCTGGAACGGCGCCATGGAAGGTCAGCAGGTGCGCAGCGCAGCGCCAACTTTTACTTCCGATGCCTTCGAGGGCTGGTACATGCCGTCGTCGCTGGCCGGGAGTTTTGTCGGAACGCCGACGGCTGCCGGTCTTGCTGATGCCCTGCCGCAGGCGGGGGACGGCGGCCCCATCCAGTTCATTTCCTGTCCGCTGGACTGGGCCTGCTCGGTGATCAACCGTCACCTTGTCGAGGCTTACGAGCTCTCCGAGCTTGTCGAAATTGTCGAGCCGAGCAACCGGCTGGAAATGGACAGGATGATCGCCGAGGCGGTCAATCGGCGCGAGCCTTTCCTGTTCTATTACTGGCAACCCAATGCAGTGCTGGCGCAGCTCGATTTCGCGGCGATCGACATGGGGGCCTATGACGAGACCGCGGCCAAGTGCCTGGCCGATCGGATCTGCAATGATCCCAAGCCATCGGCCTTCCCAGCCGATGCCGTGGTTATCGCCGTCGCCGACCGGGTATTCACCGAGACACCCATAGTCGCGGGTTACTTGCAGCGAAGCAGCCTGCCGCTATCGGAAATGAATACGCTGCTGGCCGAGCTCAACGAGCCCGGCGCCACCGTCGAAAGTGTGGCAGATCGCTTCGTGTCCGAACGCAAAGACCTGTGGCAGGCGTGGGTCAGCGCTGCGCAGTGAAAAGGTTCCCATAATTTTCTCAGATTATTTTAACTTGCATCTGAGTTGAATTGGGAATTTTTTGCTACTTGAGCAGACAAGAAGATAGTCTGGAGCAGTCTATTTTTCTCTTCTTTGACTTCAACTTCTAAGAAAAATTGTCCGTCGAAATCAGTTGTTGTGTAAATATTGCCTGATTTGACACATATTTCTGCCATCTTTATGGTCCGGCGCATTCCGTAACAGCAGGAGCGTCCCTGATGATTTTGAAATCCGGTGGCATTGCCGCCGCGATCGCCGTTGCCTTTCTGTCCGCTGGCAGCCTTCCCGTCCTCGCCCAGGAAGCCGATGCCGCCCAGTGCGGGACCGACCGCACGATCGACATAGCCGAAATGACCTGGCCGTCGGCCGCAGCCCTGGCGCATATCCATGCGACGATCCTTTCCGAAGGATATGGCTGCGATGTCGCCATCGTCGCCGGGGATACGGTTCCCACCGCCTCGTCCATGCTCAATCGCGGCACGCCCGCCGTTGCGCCCGAACTCTGGACCAGCACGATCGAAGATGCCTGGGCCAAGGGCATCGAGGACGGCACAGTGGTGCAGCTTTCCGATGCCATCACCGACGGTACCGTCGAGGGCTGGTTCATCCCCGAATACACCCAGGCCGAACACCCGGACCTGACGACGGCCGAGGCGGTCATCGCCCGTCCGGACCTGTTCCCGGATCCGGAGGATTCGAACAAGGGTCGCCTCTATTCCTGCCCGCCGGGTTGGGCCTGCGAGCTGTCGACCACTGCGCTCTTCGACGCCTATGACATGGACGAAACCTGGAACATCTTCTCGCCGGGGTCGGGCGGCGCTCTCGATGCCTCGATCGCCCGCGCCTTCACGCGTGAAGAGCCTATCCTGTTCTACTATTGGGGTCCGACCGCCATCCTCGGCAAGTATCCGGCCGTGCAGCTGGACCTGGGTGAAACCAAGCCCGAAGTCTATGCCTGCAACACCGATCCCGATTGCACCGAAGCCGCTGGCGTGACCGCCTATCCGTCGAGCCCCGCCGTCGTCGGCGCAGCCTCGTGGATCCAGGACGAAGCTCCGGTCGTGGCCGAGTATTTCTCGAAGGTCGGGCTGACCAATGCCGAGATTTCCGAGCTCCTCGTCTATGGTGACGAGAACCAGGCCGATGCCGCCGCCACGGCAGAAAACTTCCTGCGCACCAAGCAGGATGTGTGGAGCGGCTGGGTTCCGGCCGAGGTCGCCGACAAGGTGATGGCTGCTCTGGGCTAGGCCCAATTTCACAGTGTTCCTCACGGCGGCCGGGTTCCGACCCGGCCGTTTTCTGCGTTCGACCCCCAGGGCAGGGCCCTTTCTCCTGCCTTCGGGCTTGGACGCGTGTGCAAAGAGAAAAACATGTTCCCACAATTGATTGATACGCGCCCTTGGCGCCGCGCCATCGACGATGGCCTCAACTGGGTGGTGCGCAACTGGAGCGACGAGTTCGAAGCGGCCGCTTATCCGCTCCTCATGCTCCTCAAGGCCATCGAAGACCTCCTCATTGCCACGCCGTGGTGGCTGATCATGGCCGTGCTCGTCGGGATCGCCTGGCTGGCGACGCGGCGCTGGCAACTTCCGGTCATCGTGCTCGTGTCGCTCCTGTTCCTGGGCGTCATGGAGCTCTGGAAAGACGCGATGACGACCATGGCGCTGATGATCGCCGCAACGCTGACGGCCATCGTCCTCTCCATTCCCATCGGCGTGTGGATGAGCCGCTCGGTCCGCGTGCGCAGCGTCGTCACGCCGATCCTCGACCTGATGCAGACGCTGCCCAGCTTCGTCTACCTCATCCCGACGGTGATGATCTTCGGCCCAGGCAAAATCCCGGCGCTGATCGCCACCATCGTCTATGCGGCGCCCCCGCTGGTGCGTCTGTCGGATTTGGGGTTGCGCTCGGTTGATCCGGCGGTGATGGAGGCCAGTCGCGCCTTCGGCACCACGCCGCGCCAGCGGCTGCTCGGCGTTCAGATCCCGCTGGCCCTGCCGACCATCCTGGCCGGCATAAACCAGACGACGATGATGGCGCTCTCCATGGTGGTCATCGCCTCGATGATCGGGGCAGGCGGCCTGGGTTACCAGGTGCTCCAGGGCATCGGCCGGCTCGAGGTGAGCCGTGGCCTGTTCGCCGGTCTGGGCATTGTCGCCCTCGCCATCGTCTTCGATCGCATCACCCAGAGTTTCGGCAAGCAGTTGCAGGCCCGGATCGGTTTGATGGAGGCGCGCTGACATGCACGACACACGACAGGAAACGGGCCTCGCCATCCGCATGCGCGGGGTCACCAAGATCTTCGGCGACAATCCCCAGGGCGCACTGGAGCTGTTGCAGCAGGGTAGGTCCAAGGCCGAGGTGCAGGCCGAAACCAACCATGTCGTCGGCCTCGACAATGTCTCGCTCGACATTGCCCGCGGGCAGATCTTCGTGGTCATGGGCCTTTCCGGCTCCGGCAAGTCGACGCTGATCCGCCACGTCAACCGGCTGATCGATCCCACGGCGGGAGAAATCGTCGTCGAGGGCACCGACGTGCTCAAGATGAGCCTGCCTGATCTGAGGACCTATCGGCGCAACACGGTGGCCATGGTGTTCCAGAAATTCGGGTTGCTGCCCCATCGTTCGGTCATCGACAATGTCGCCTATGGCCTCGAGGTCAAGGGCGTCGGCAAGGTCGAGCGCCTCGAGCGCGCCGCGAAATGGATCGAGACGGTCGGGTTGTCGGGCTACGAGAACAGCCGGCCGCGCCAGCTTTCCGGAGGCCAGCAACAGCGCGTCGGCCTTGCCCGTGCGCTGGCGCTCGATACCGACATCATCCTCATGGACGAAGCCTTTTCGGCTCTCGATCCGCTGATCCGGTCGGGCATGCAGGACCAGCTGGTCGAGCTGCAGAAAAGCCTGGGCAAGACCATCCTGTTCATCACCCACGATTTCGACGAGGCGCTCAAGATCGCCGATCGCATCGCCGTTCTCAAGGACGGGGCGGTTCAGCAGGAAGGCAAGCCCGAGGATATCGTGCTCAAGCCCGCCAACGAGCACATCGAGGAGTTCGTGCGCGAGGTCAACAAGGCCCGCGCCATCCATGTGCGCACCATCATGGAGCGGGGGGAGTTCGACCCCTGCGAATACTCGGTTCCCAGCACGGCGCGTTGCGAAGATGTCCTGCCCTATTTTGCCGAGCATCAATGGGTGGGCGTCGTCAATGACGAGGGGCGGCAAATCGGTCGTGTCAGTGCCAAGCGGGTGATCACGGCGCTGGCGCGCTACACGCCCGGCATTGGCGATTAACGAACTTCACACCATGACGGCGCGCAGCCGTCATGGTGTCGCAACAGCGTCATCTGCTGCAGATACGAGGGCGCCCCCTTTGCGCAGAGACGTCCTAAACCCCTGTTCAAGAAGCTTTTTTCTGATCTGAAATTTACACAGTATTCACCCGGGGGCGGTCAAGGTACGGCACCATCCCCGGGTTTGCCATGCGTCGCGACGACCATCTCACGAACATTCTTCATGGGTATCGAAACCTGGCCATCGCCATAGCAGTGGTGATTGCCTGCCTCGCCGGAATTCGCGGCACCAGTATCGTGGTCAAGGATCCGGCCATGCTGGAAATCTGGCTGCCGTTGCTGTCGGTGCCGGCACTGGGCGTGCTCGGCGCGCTGCTCGTGGGCGGACATCGGTGGCTTTCGCGGCAACTGACCGATGTGCAGCTCCGCTCGGAAGCCGCCAGGGCGGCCGCACATCGTGACGCTTTGACCGGCACCTTTACTCGCTCCTATCTTCTGGAAGAGCTGGGGCGGTTCGCCGAGGGCGGATCGCTGTCGTCCGTGGGCTACATGCAGATCGACATGGACAATCTCAAAGTGCTCAACGACAGCGCCGGTCATGGCGCGGGAGATGCGGCGCTGGTGGCGCTGGTGCGCGAAATGCGGGCGCTGATGCCTGGCGCTATCATCGGTCGGCTCGGTGGCGACGAATTCGGGGTGCTGATCCCGGGCCACGACAACAAGGCGGCGCTGTGCCGCTTGGGCGAGCAGTTGCTGCGCCGGCTCAATACACCGCACAGCATTGCCGGACGCATGACCAGATTATCCGCCACGATAGGCGTCGCCATGGCGCCGCACGACAGCAACGATCCCAACGAGCTGATCGCCATCGCCGACCTCGCCCTCTACAAGGGCAAGAACGCGGGACGCGGCTGCGTCGTGCCATTCGATCCCGACATGCTGGGTGACGAGCGCCACCGCCGTTTTGTCGAGCGCGATTTGCGCGCCGCCATTCTGATGGACGAGCTCGAGCTCCACTATCAGCCGGTCTTCGACAGCCGCACGCTCAAGGTGAAGTCGCACGAGGCGCTGGTGCGCTGGCGGCATCGCGTGCGCGGCATGATCGCCCCCGACATGTTCATCCCGGTGGCCGAGCAGAGCAACCTTATCGACCGGCTTGGCGAATGG
The DNA here is from genome assembly GCF_900177655.1 of Devosia lucknowensis. Classification (NCBI taxonomy): domain Bacteria; kingdom Pseudomonadati; phylum Pseudomonadota; class Alphaproteobacteria; order Hyphomicrobiales; family Devosiaceae; genus Devosia; species Devosia lucknowensis. Next base: position 1,076,724 of record NZ_FXWK01000002.1, read on the forward strand.
GTGCTGCGGCGCGTCTGCGCCGATCTCGGCCGGCTCGAGGGGGCTGTCGCCATCAACGTGTCTCCCGTCCAGTTGCGCCGTACGGACTTCGTGGAATCGCTCACGACTATCCTGCTCGAGACTGGCACCGACACCAACCGGATCATCGTCGAGATCACCGAAAATGCCCCGCTCAAGGCGGGTAGCGTCGAGATGCAGCAGATTGCGGCCCTGCGGGCCATGGGCGTGCGCGTCGCCATCGACGATTTCGGCGCCGGGCATGCAAGCCTGCACTACCTGCGGGACTTTGCCTTCGACATCATCAAGATCGACCGGACCTATGTGGCCGAGTTTGCCACCAATCCGGTCAATGCCATGATCGTTTCGGCGGTTTGCGACATCGCCCGCTCCCTGTCGCTGGAAGTGATTGCCGAAGGTGTCGAGACCCAGGAGCAGCTTTCAATGCTTGTTGCCGCCGGCTGCACCGGCCTTCAGGGCTATTGTCTCGGGCGCCCCCAGCCATTGCAGCCCAGCCTCAACGTCAATGCGGCCTGACGCCTGCGCATGACAGCCCCGTGACAGGATTGCGCGCCGCCCAGTTGCGTCGGGTGCAAGCCCGTGGCTATAACGGGCCGTCGCGCGCTTGCGTATGCCACAAATGGCGGATTTTCCCATATCAGGGAATTTCCGTAGGGTGGCCGGACCACGGGAGAACATGCCTTGGAATTGAAGCGTATCAATGATCACGTCAGCGTCTCTGGACAGATCCAGCCGGAAGATGTGGCAACGCTCAAGGACCTCGGCTTTACTGCCATCGTGAACAATCGCCCGGATGGGGAATCGCCGGATCAACCGGCCGGAGCCGAAATCGAGGCTGCCGCAAAGGCAGCCGGGCTCGCCTATCACGCCATTCCACTCGGTCGCGAAGGGGTCAATCCTGATCTCGTGAATGCCACCAAAGCCGTGCTCGAGGGGAGCGACGGCAAGGTGTTCTGTTTCTGCCGGTCGGGTACGCGTTCGACCACGCTCTGGGCTCTATCACAGGCTGGGAAAGCCCCGGCTTCGGAGATCATCGCACAGGCGGCAGAAGCGGGCTACGACATGACCCACCTGGCCGGCTATCTCGGCCAGAAATAGATCTGAAGTTTTCGGCGGTTGGGCGGTCAACCGTCCATTCCGTCGGTTTTGCTGAGCCGGACCGTCCCCACGGTCCTCGTCCCCTCCTGCTCGGAACTTAAATCGATGCCAATCAAGAAAATCCTCGTCGCTAACAGAAGCGAAATCGCCATCCGCGTCTTCCGCGCGGCCAATGAGCTGGGCCTCAAGACCGTGGCCGCCTATGCCGAGGAAGATAAGCTGGCATTGCACCGGTTCAAGGCCGACGAGGCTTATCTCATCGGCAAGGGCAAGGGTCCGGTCGAGGCCTATCTCCAGATCGACGAATATATCCGCATCGCCCGGATTTCGGGCGCCGACGCCATCCATCCCGGCTATGGTCTGCTTTCCGAGAGCCCGGAATTCGTCGACGCCTGCGAGGACGCCGGCATCATCTTCATCGGCCCGCGGGCGCAGACCATGCGCGATCTCGGCAACAAGGTTGCCGCCCGCAACATGGCGCTGGCCTCGAACGTGCCGGTGGTGCCCGCCACCGAAGCGCTGCCCGATGATCCCGAAACCATCAAGAAGCTGGCCGCCGAAATCGGCTATCCGCTGATGCTCAAGGCCAGTTGGGGCGGTGGTGGCCGCGGCATGCGCCGCATCATGGATGAGCCGCACCTGATCAGCGAAGTGTCGGAAGGCAAGCGCGAAGCCAAGGCCGCCTTCGGCAAGGACGAGATGTATCTCGAAAAGCTGATCGAGCGCGCCCGCCATGTCGAAGTGCAGCTGATCGGCGACGACCACGGCAATCTCGTGCATCTGTTCGAGCGCGACTGTTCCGTGCAGCGCCGCAACCAGAAGGTGGTGGAACGCGCGCCCGCGCCCTACCTCTCCGATGCGGTCCGCAAGGAATTGACCGATGCCGCGGTGCGTCTGGGCAATGCCGCCAACTACCGCGGCGCGGGCACGGTCGAATTCCTCATGGATGCCGACACCGACAAATTCTATTTCATCGAGGTGAACCCGCGCATTCAGGTCGAGCACACCGTCACCGAAGAAGTGACGGGCATCGACATCGTCAAGGCGCAGATTCATCTGCTCGACGGTGCGGTGATCGGAACGCCGGAATCCGGCGTGCCGCTGCAGGAAGACATCAAGCTCAACGGCAATGCCATCCAGTGCCGCGTGACGACAGAAGATCCGGAACAGAATTTCATCCCCGATTATGGCCGCATCACCGCCTACCGTGGTGCGACGGGCTTTGGCGTGCGTCTCGACGGCGGCACGGCCTATGCCGGCGCCATCATCACCCGCTACTACGATCCGCTGCTTGAAAAGGTCACGTGCTGGGCGCCGAGCGCCGACGAGGCCATTGCCCGCATGCATCGTGCCTTGCGCGAATTCCGTATCCGCGGCGTCGCCACGAACCTGGCGTTCCTTGAAAACATCATCACGCATCCGGACTTCCTCGAGAACCGCTACACGACGCGTTTCATCGATACGACGCCCGATCTCTTCAACTTCAAGCCACGCAAGGACCGCGCGACCAAGCTCCTGAGCTATATCGCCGACGTCACCGTCAACGGGCATCCGGAAGTGCGCGACCGTCCGCGTCCGCCCGCAGATGCTGCCGCGCCGGTTGTGCCCGAATTTGCGCCTCTCAGCGTCATCGAGGGCTCGCGCCAGATTCTTGACCGTGATGGTCCGGCCGGCCTTGCCGCCTGGATGAAGGCGCAGAATCGCGTTCTCTTCACCGACACGACCATGCGCGATGCGCACCAGTCGCTTCTGGCGACGCGCATGCGCTCCTTCGACATCACGCGCATTGCCGAGGCCTATTCGCGCGGCCTGCCGAACCTCTTCAGCCTCGAATGCTGGGGCGGCGCCACGTTCGATGTGTCGATGCGCTTCCTCAACGAGGATCCGTGGGAGCGTCTCGCCAAGGTGCGCGAAGGCGCGCCCAACATTCTTACGCAAATGCTGCTGCGCGGCTCCAACGGGGTCGGCTACACGAATTATCCCGATAATGTGGTCCAGTTCTTCGTCAAGCAGGCGGCACGGGGCGGGGTCGACATTTTCCGCATCTTCGACTGCCTCAACTGGGTCGAGAACATGCGCGTCTCGATCGATGCGGTCGCGGCGGAAGGCAAAGTGGCCGAAGGCGCCATTTGCTATACCGGCGACCTCTTCGATCCCGATCGCTCCAAATACGATCTCAAGTATTATGTGGGTTTGGCCAAGGAGCTGGAGGCTGCCGGCGTTCATGTCCTCGGCATCAAGGACATGGCCGGGCTCCTCAAGCCCGCCGCAGCCAGGAAACTGGTCGAGGTGCTCAAGCAGGAAGTGAGCCTGCCCATTCACCTCCACACCCACGACACGTCGGGCGCGTCGGCGGCTACGGTGCTTGCTGCGGTGGCTGCCGGTGTCGATGCGGTCGATGCGGCAATGGATGCGCTGAGCTCTACCACCTCACAGCCGACGCTCGGATCGCTGGTCGCGGCCCTCGAGGGCGATGCCCGAGACCCCGCGCTCGATGCCGCGGCCATCCGGCAGATCTCGTTCTACTGGGAGGCCGTGCGCAACCAGTATGCTGCCTTCGAGAGCAATCTCAAGGGTGGCGCTTCGGAAGTTTATCTGCACGAAATGCCCGGTGGCCAGTTCACCAATCTCAAGGAACAGGCGCGTTCGCTTGGCCTCGAGACACGCTGGCACGAAGTCGCTCAGACCTATGCCGACGTCAACCAGATGTTCGGCGACATCGTCAAGGTGACCCCGTCTTCCAAGGTTGTGGGCGACATGGCGCTGGCCATGGTTTCTGCCGGCATCACCCGTTCGGACGTCGAAAATCCGGACAAGGACATCGCCTTCCCGGACAGCGTCGTCGGCTTCTTCGCCGGCGATCTGGGCCAGCCGCCGGGCGGCTTCCCCGAAAAGCTGCAGAAAAAGGTGCTCAAGGGCCGCACGCCGCTCACCGAGCGTCCTGGCTCCTACCTCAAGCCGACCGACATCGAGGCCGAACGCAAGAAGGTGTCCGATGAGGTCGGCATGGCGATCGACGACTATCGCCTCGCCTCCTATCTCATGTACCCCAAGGTCTATTCCGACTTCGAAAAGACCCAGGACCGATATGGCCCGACCGAAGTGCTGCCAACGCCGGTCTACTTCTATGGTCTCGAGGAAGGCGACGAACTGCTGGTCGATATCGAAAAGGGCAAGACCCTTGTCGTGACCTATCAGGGACGCGCCGAAACCAACGAAAAGGGCGAGGTTCGCGTCTTCTTCGATCTCAACGGCCAGCCACGCACCATCACCGTGCCCGATCGCCTCAAGGCCGGCGAAGTCAAGGTTCGCGCCAAGGCCGCAGCAGGTGATCCAAAGCAGGTGGGTGCCCCGATGCCGGGCGTCATCTCGACCCTTGCCGTCAAGGAAGGCCAGAAGGTCACCGCGGGCGACGTGCTCTGCTCGATCGAAGCGATGAAGATGGAAACCGCCATCCATGCCGAAATCGACGGCACGGTGGCCGAGCTCCTGATCAAGCCGGGCGACCAGATCGACGCCAAGGACCTGCTGGTGAGGCTCGACTGAAAGACCAAGGCCCGGAGCAATCCGGGCCTTTTTGCATGTATCGCGCTACATGCGCCGCGCACGACCATCGACGGTCTTGCCGGACCTGCCCGCATAGGCCGGTTGCGGCACGGGCAGGCGGCTCACGATCCAGCTGACCATCAGCGGCACCAGCACGAGATCGTCGGCCCAGCCCAGGATCGGGATGACATCGGGGATGATGTCGATGGGATTGACCAGATAGAAGGCAGCAAACAGCGTGGCCGCCTTCAGATAGAGCGGGGTGTGCGGCGACCAGAATGCCTTCCAGAGCTGCACAGCTTCCTTGCGGAACAGAACGATGCGGGGGAGGAGCTTGTTGATCATGGATGATAAATGGCCCCGCTCGTCCCCGGTTCAAGGCGGCTCCGATCACGTTTTGGCGCATTGCGTCACGTCATTGTCTGGTTGCCAGCGTTAGTGGGACGTCCTATCTCCTGAAGGCAGCGAATGATCGAGGTTTGAAGATGGCCGGACCGGCAGCACGCAGGCAGTCTGTGGGTGTCAACGTGGGCGGGGTCATGGTGGGCGGCGGCGCTCCCGTGGTCGTCCAGTCCATGACCAATACCGACACGGCCGACATCGACGCGACGGTGAAGCAGGTGATGCAGCTGGCGCGCGCCGGCTCGGAGATCGTGCGTATCACTGTCGACCGCGACGAGAGCGCCGCGGCCGTTCCCATCATCCGCGATCGCCTCGCCTTCATGGGCTATGACGTGCCCTTGGTCGGCGACTTCCACTATATCGGCCACAAGCTTCTCACCGACCATCCCGCCTGCGCCGAGGCGCTCGCCAAGTATCGGATCAATCCGGGCAATGTGGGGTTCAAGGCCAAGCGCGATACCCAGTTCGCGACCCTGATCGAGATTGCAAACCGCTACGACAAGCCGGTGCGGATCGGGGTCAATTGGGGTTCGCTCGACGAGGAACTGCTCACCCGGCTGATGGACGAGAACGCTGGCTCCGCCACCCCAATTTCGGCGGCCGCGGTGCAGCGTGAGGCCATCATCCAGTCGGCGCTGCTGTCCGCTGCCCGCGCCGAGGAACTGGGCATGCGCCGCAACCAGATTTTGCTTTCGACCAAGGTGTCGGATGTTCAGCATCTTATCGCGGTCTATCAGGACCTGGCCGCGCGTTGCGATTATGCGCTGCATCTCGGTTTGACCGAAGCCGGCATGGGCTCAAAGGGCATTGTCGCGTCCTCGGCGGCTTTGGGCATTCTGTTGCAGCAGGGTATTGGCGACACGATCCGCATTTCGCTGACGCCTGAGCCGGGCGGCGATCGGACAACGGAAGTGAAAGTCGCGCAGGAATTGCTGCAGACCATGGGCTTCCGCCAGTTCCTGCCGGTCGTGGCCGCCTGTCCGGGGTGTGGACGCACCACGTCCACCACCTTTCAGACACTGGCCAAGGATATCCAGGATCACCTCAATACCTCGATGCCGGAATGGCGCGAGCGCTATCCCGGGGTCGAAACGCTGTCGGTGGCGGTGATGGGTTGCATCGTCAACGGTCCGGGCGAAAGCAAGCACGCCAATATCGGCATTTCGCTTCCGGGCACGGGGGAAACCCCCGCTGCGCCCGTCTTCGTCGATGGTGAAAAGGTCGCGACGCTGCGTGGCGCCGACGTCGCCGACCAGTTCAAGGTGATGGTGGCCGACTATATCGAGCGCAAGTTCGGCAGCGGCCGGCAGAACGCTGCCGAATGAACGAGCGCAACACGCGACGCCTGTTCTGGCTGGCCATGCTGATCATCGTGCTCGGCGGTCTGAAGCTTATGGGCCAGATTTAGCCCTGTTGCGCCGCGACTGGCGTTACCGTCACCTCGAGCTCGCCGCCGATCTCCACGGCCTTGGTCTTCTTGTCGAAGACGCAGACAATGCTCGCCGTTTCACCCGACACGATGGCAAGGCCGTAGTTTTCGCTGCCGAACGGGTCCACGGTGACGGTGGCATCGGGCAGCATCTCGGCGGTTGCCGCACGGCAGCCTTCTTCCACCTCGGCTGCAAATTCTGCCCAGGCATCGTCGGACGACGCCGTGGCGGCAGAGATGGCGGAGAGGGTGATGACGAGAGCGGCGATGGGCTTGAGCATGGTCTATCCTTTTGGTCTTACCTTTCGATAAGCGCGCAATCAGGCATTTTGTTGCCACTCGGGCAGCGGGAAAACCCGATCATAGGCCCAGTTAAAGACCAGCGCGTAGATCATGTAGAAGAGCGCGAAGGCCAGATCCATGACGAAGGCCTGCCAGAGCGTGATGCCCAGATAAAGGGCGATCAGCGGCATCAGCATCATCAGCAGCCCAAGCTCGAACAGCACGGCATGAAGGATACGGATGGGGCCGGACTTGAGGGTCGTGCCTTTCAGCCGGTTCATCGCCTTGTCGAAGCCGAGGTTATAGACGTAGTTCCAGAGCATCGCGACGGTGGCGCTGCCCACGACGATGACGGCGCTGTCGCCGGCATGCATGTGGAAGGCGAAGGCCGCCAGCGGCGTGGCGATCAGGATGCCGATGAACTCGAAGGAAATGGCGTGGCGGATGCGGTCGGCAGTGGTGCGCATGGAATTCTCCTATGAATTCCGGGCCGTCCCGAACGTTTGCCCAAAGTGGGGGAGGCCGTCCTCGCAGCCAGTCATATAGGTCGGGAGCGATTTCCCGGCAAGGGTCCCGAGACATTGCCGCCATGCCCCGGCCGCAAGGCAAAAACGCCCGCCTTGACGGGCTCTCTGCCGCCCATGTCGGGCACGGCATAGTCGGCGATGGGTTGGAGGTGCTCCCGCGGCAGGTCTCGGCGGTACGGGTCACCCACAAGAACCGGCGTTCCAGCGTCTGCGGTGCGCCGAAGCAGCGGCAGGGTCTGCGCCACGACGTCTGCCGTGTAGAAGACGTCTCCGGCGAGGACGAGGTCGACATCGGGCCAGACCGGCGCATGCCAGAGCGTCACATCGACATGGTTGGCTGCGGCATTGAGGCCGATGGCTACCTGTGCGATCGGGTCGGGCTCGACCGCATAAACCCGTGCCGCGCCTGCCTTGAGTGCGGCGATGGCGACGAGGCCCGAGCCGGCGCCGAAGTCGAGCACGGTCTTGCCTGCCACCGCTTCACGGTGGTCGCGCAGATAAATGGCCAGCGCTGCCCCGCCGCCCCAGGCATAGGCCCAATAGGGCGGCGCGGCATCGAGACCCTCCGCCACCAGCCAGCTGTTGAGCCCGGTCTGCGGGGTGGGTGTGTAGAGCCTGATTTCAGGGCAAAAGGGGAGCGTGCGCAGTTCCATGCGCTCACGGATGAAAGGCGCTGCGCTCTTCAGTCCGGGAGCTGGCACGCATCTACCCAGGTGTTGCCGCAGAGTTCGGCGAGGCGGTCGACGCTCAGTTTCACCGAGGCATGGGTGTCGCCGCCGGCGGGAATGACGAAGTCATAAATCTTCAGCGAGGTGTCGAGATAGATCGGCAGCGGTGCGGGCAGGCCGAAGGGGCAGACGCCGCCCACCTGATGGCTCGTGAGGCGCAGCACATCCTCGGCGCCCAGCATGCGTGGGCGTCCACCGAATGCGCTCTTGGATTTGGCATTGTCCAGCCGCGCATCGCCGCGCGTCACGAGCAGGACTTCCTCGTCGCGCACCCGTATGCAGAGCGTCTTGGCAATCTGGCCGGGCTCAACCCCGTGCACGGCGGCAGCCAGCTGCACAGTGGCGGTGGAGTCATCCGTCACGATGACAGCAAGGTCGGGGGCGCGGGCGTCGAGGTCGGCTTGGACGGAGGCAAGGCTCATGAAGTGGTCCTGGAACGGTCTTTCTCAATATGCACGGTGGCGCCCTCGAGCTCGACCCGAGGGCACCCGCCACCAGCGCATTCCTTGCAGCTGGCCCTCGGATCAAGTCCGAGGGCGGAACTGTGGTTGGGGTCAGTGCGATCACCCCTCAAAACAGATCCGCCAGTCTGGTCTCATATTTGAACCGCGTCTTTTCGCGGATCGGTGTGGTCAGCGCCCGGCGCATGAAGTCGAGCGGGATGTCCTTGGTGACATCGAATGCCATGAGGTCGGATACGGTTATGCGCTCACCCGGATAGGGCGTGACGGCGACCGCATCGCCCGCCGTCACGGCGCCGGGCTGCAGTACGCGGCAATAGGCGCCGGGGCGGTTGGCCTTGTGGAAGCGCTTGACCCAGAACTTGTCGCCCATCTTGGCCGAAAAGGTCATGCAGGGCGTCCGATGATAGGTGACTTCGAGCACTGCATCGCCGATGGAGAACCGATCGCCGATCGCCGTCGAGGCGCTGGCTGCCCCTGAGATCACGAGGTTTTCCCCGAATAGCCCCGGTGCTGGCGTGATGCCTTGGGTGGTCCACCAGTCGTAGTCGTCCTGGAAGTAGACATAGATGGCCTGGTCGCGCCCGCCATGGTGCTTGCGATCGAGGATGGCGTCATTCTCGATGCCCATCGCTCCGATCATCACCGGGCCAGCGACAGGCCGCTTGTTGATCCCGGTCAGCGGCCTGAAGTTGGGCAGGTGTTCGGCCTTGCCCACGCACACGGCGATCAGTTCGCCATTGCTCATTTCTGCCTCGTCGCGAAGTAGCGGGCGGTGGCGCGCAGACCGTCGGCTTTCGGGCCGAAGGTGCGCAGGGCAATCAGAGCTTCGTTGACGATGCCATCGAGCATCTTTCGTGCGCCGTCCACGCCCAGGCGGCTGACGACGGTCTGCTTGCCCAGCGCCGCATCCTTTCCGGTCGCCTTGCCCATGGCTTCGGGCGTGGCCGTCACGTCCAGGATATCGTCGGCCAGCTGGAAGGCGCGACCTGCCGCTTCCGCATAGGCGGTCAGCGCGGACAGCGCCCGCGGCTCGGCTCCGCCCAGAATGGCGCCCATGCGGACGGAGGCGCGAATGAGGGCGCCGGTCTTCATCGCCTGCATCACGGCGATGTCACCCTCGGAAAAGCCCCCCTTTTCGCCTTCGATGTCGCGCATCTGCCCGCCGACCATGCCGCCTGCGCCACTGCCCGCGGCCAGTTCGGCGACGAGACGGATACGCGTCTCTGCCGCGGGGTGGCAGGCGGGGTCGGCCAGCACGGCGAAGGCATGAGTGAGAAGGGCATCGCCGGCGAGGATTGCCGTGGCCTCGTCATAGGCCTTGTGCACGGTGGGGCGGCCGCGCCGCAGATCGTCGTCGTCCATGGCGGGCAGGTCGTCGTGGATCAGCGAGTAGCAATGCACCATTTCCACTGCCAAGCCGGGCTGCAGGCTCGCTTCGCGCGGGACCGAAAAGATGGCTGCCGCCTGCCGCACCAGCAAGGGGCGGAGCCGCTTGCCGCCTTCGAGCGCTCCATGCCGCATGGCCGCAATCACGCGGTCCGCGGCAGGGCCAGGCCCCGATAGCCGGGCGCCGGTCAGATAGTCGGAAAGCCCGGCCTCGACGGATCGGGCACAATCGGCACTGTCGGCGGAAAAATCATACATGGCAATGTTGCTAGCCGGTCGTCCCAACCGGGGCAATACCCCTCACCCGTCTTGGCCTTGGGCCAAGCCATCCTCTCCCACAAAGGACGAGGGGAGGGCCGATGCGTGGTCAGGCACAGAGCCACCTCTTCTCCCCTCGTGGGAGAAGGTGCCCTCAGGGCGGATGAGGGGGTTGCCACGCCGGCCACCGCCCGTCATGAAGTCTCAATGGCGCGACGCAAAACCATCTGGCGATTTTTACGCCTTCCCCTCACCGTGCTGGCCATTCTTGTCGCCATTCCGCTCGTCTTGACGCCGGTTTATCTGGTGGTGCAGCCCGTCTCGGTCCCCATGCTCACCCGCATGCTCACCGGACAGCCCGTGACCCGGACCTGGCGTGACATCGACGCGGTTTCCGATCGCCTGAAGGCTGCGGTCATTCTTTCCGAGGATGGTCAATTCTGCCGCCACTGGGGGATCGACGTTGCCGCGCTGAGGCAGGAGGTCGACAATTACCTTTCCGGACGCGAGGCCAGGGGCGCGTCGACGCTCACCATGCAGGTCGCGCGAAATCTCTTTCTCTGGAATGGCCAGAGCCCGGTGCGCAAGGCACTCGAAGTGCCGCTCGCGGCCTATATCGATCTTGTCATGCCCAAGAAGCGGATCATGGAAATCTACCTCAATATCGCCGAGTGGGGGCCGGACGGGGAGTTCGGCATCGCCGCGGGCAGCGCCCGCGCCTTCGGGCGCGAGCCGCAGAACCTCGATTGGCCGACGGCGAGCCTTCTTGCCGTCACCCTGCCCAATCCCATCGTTCGCAATCCGGCGCGGCCCAATGCCGGGCTGTTGCGCGTTGCCGGCATTGTCGCGGACCGCGCCCGGCAGTACGGTGACCGCGCAGCCTGTGTGGGCAGGGACGGCCGGCTGGCGCTGTAGCGGGGAAACCCGTGCAAAAACCCCTAGCCAAGGCCGTCGTTCTCCTCTATAGACCCCACCAATCCTGACAGAGACATGTCTCTGGCCGCTCCTGGCGGCGCAACGATTTTGATTTTCGGAGTACCGACCATGGCAGTGCCAAAACGCAAGACCTCGCCGATGAAGCGCGGTTTCCGTCGCTCGGCCGACGCGATTGCCAACCCCACCTATGTCGAAGACAAGGATTCGGGTGAGCTGCGTCGTCCGCATCACGTCGATCTCAAGACCGGCATGTATCGCGGTCGCCAGATCCTCGCGGCAAAGAACTAAGCCGAAAGGCTGTTTGGCGCAGATGCGCTTTATCTGATATTCGACGGCCGGCCCCCAAAAGGGTCGGCCGTTTTGTTTTTTCCGCCGCCATGAGAAGCGGCCAAACCGGAGCCAAGGGCATATGAGCACGCGCGTCGAATCGGACACCATGGGGCAGATCGAGGTTCCGAACGATAAGTATTACGGCGCGCAGACCGCCCGCTCCTTGATGAATTTCGATATCGGCGGGGAGAAGATGCCCACCGAGATCATCAGGGCCTTCGGCATTCTCAAGAAGGCCGCGGCGCTGGCCAACCACAAGCTCGGCCTCATGGACGAAGCCACCCGCGACCTCGTGGTATCAGCCGCCGATGAGGTGATCGAAGGCAAGCTCGCCGATCACTTCCCGCTCGTCGTCTGGCAGACCGGCTCGGGCACGCAGTCCAACATGAATGTCAACGAGGTCATTTCCAACCGCGCCATCGAAATGGCCGGCGGCACCATGGGCTCGAAAAAGCCCGTGCATCCCAATGACCACGTCAACATGAGCCAGTCGTCCAACGACACCTATCCCACGGCCATGCACATCGCCGCGGTCGAGGCCGTCGAAGGCTATCTCTACGAACGCGTCGAATTGCTGCGCAACACGCTCCACGCCAAGTCGGAAGAGTACATGGACGTGGTCAAGATCGGCCGTACGCACCTGCAGGACGCGACGCCGCTGACGCTGGGTCAGGAGATCTCGGGCTGGGTGGCGCAGATCGACTATGCGCTCGACGCCATCAAGAAGACCATGCCGCAATTGAAGGAACTGGCGCTGGGCGGTACTGCCGTGGGCACTGGCCTCAATGCGCACCCCGACTATGCCGTGGCCGTGGCCAAGGAAATCGCTGACCTCACCGGTCGCGATTTCGTCACCGGGCCGAACAAGTTCGCGCTGCTGGCAGGGCACGATGCCTTTGTCGGCACTTCGGGCGCGCTGAAACAGCTCGCCGTCGCCTTCATGAAGATCGCCAACGACGTGCGCTGGCTCGCCTCGGGTCCACGCTCGGGCCTGGGTGAAATCACCATTCCGGAGAACGAGCCGGGCTCGTCGATCATGCCGGGCAAGGTCAATCCGACCCAGTCCGAAGCCATGACCATGGTTGTCGCCCAGGTCATGGGCAACGACGCCGCCATCGGCTTTGCCGCATCGCAGGGCAATTTCGAGCTCAACGTCTTCAAGCCCGTCATCGCCTACAATTTCCTGCAAACCGTGCGCCTCCTCGCCGATGCAGCCAAGTCGTTCAACGACAATTGCGCCATTGGCATCGAGCCCGATCGCAAGCGCATCAAGCAGCTGGTCGATCAGTCGCTGATGCTGGTGACCGCGCTCAATCGCAAGATCGGCTACGACAACGCCGCCAAGATCGCCAAGACCGCGCACAAGAACGGCTCGACGCTCAAGGAAACCGCCATCGAGCTCGGTCTTCTCACCGCCGAGGAATTCGATGCCGAAGTGAAGCCCGAGCAGATGGTTGGACCGCTCAAGCTCAAGAAGTGAGAAGCGTCACTCTCCTCCCCCTTCTTCAGGGGGAGGCCAGGTAGGGGTGCCTCTGGCTACCGGCGCCCTTAATCGGCACCCTCGCCACTCGAGCGCAGCTCTCACTTGAACCTCGCCACTGGCGAGGTTCACCCTGCGGGACGCTCAGGAGCCGCGTACCGCCGCTTCGATCTTGGCGACGTCGATCTTTTTCATGCTCATCATGGCTTCGAAGGCGCGCTTGGCCGGCTCGCCGCCCTTCTGCATGGCTTCGCCCAGAACGCGGGGGGTGATCTGCCAGGAAATGCCCCATTTGTCCTTGCACCATCCGCACATGCTTTCCTCGCCGCCATTGCCGACGATGGCGTTCCAGTAGCGGTCGGTTTCTTCCTGGTCTTCGGTGGCGATCTGCATTGAGAAGGCTTCCGAGTGCTTGAACGTCGGGCCGCCATTTAGGCCGATGCAGGGGATGCCCATGACGGTGAATTCCACGGTCAGAACCGCGCCGGCACTGGTCGAGGGATTGTCGCTGGGCGCGCGATAGACGCCGGTCACTTCCGTATCGGGGAAGGTCCGGGCGTAGAAATTGGCCGCTTCCTCCGCTTGCGTGTCATACCAGATGCAGATGGTGTTCTTGGCGAGAGCCATGTTGTGTCTCCTCTGATGTCGCCGTCCTGTTGAACGGTTTCCATCTTTCCGACGTTCGACCCTTCGCCATTTAAACAGCACCCGACATCAATTTCACGCCCTTCCGCATCACGATGGCCTCTGGCATGGTGCGCACACAAACCGGAGACCGGACGACATGACCGAAACCGTTGTGATCCCGACGACCCACGCGACACGCCGGCGCGACAATGGCTTCATCGTCCCGCTGCTGGTCGTGCCGCTGGTGCTCTACAACCTCGTGGTCTTCCTGTTTTTCGGCGGCAATCCGGTCAACTGGGGCGCCGGGCTGTTTTCCATTCCCATGCCATCGGGCATGCCCTGGGCGGTGACGGCAGGCGACCTGCTTCTGGTGCTGGGCATCGTCATGCTCTTCATCGAAGTCCTGAAATCCACAGGTACGGCGCGCAATTCCATCATCGAGCACATGCTCTCCATGGTGGTCTTCGTGGTCTTCCTAGTCGAATTCCTGCTGGTGGGCGCAGCCTCCAGCTCGGTCTTCTTCCTGCTGATGGTGATGAGCCTGATCGATGTGGTCGCCGGCTTCACGGTGTCGATCACCAGCGCCAGTCGCGACGTCTCAATGAACTGAGGTCGCTCAGGCGACCACGGTCTTGCGATAACCCTGCGGCATGCGTTTTTCGCTGAGGCGCGCCGTCTGGCCATAGGCGCCGACGGCGCCTTCCGCCGTGCCGATGCGACGGGCGCGTTGCGTCGGCATCTGCGCCCTTGCGGCAATAAGCTGGCTGACAAAGGCGGCGGTGGGGGCGCTGAAGGCCAGTGACGGACGCGGGGTCGCCGGCTCCTGCCGCACGGGCAGGTCGATCGAAGGTGTTCCGCTTTGCTCCAGATCCGACATCGTGTGTACCATTTCGGGCCGCGCTGTGCCGGAATGGCACAGGATGCGCAGGCTGATACCTCCATAGAGGCAATCGCCATGCCAGACGGTAACACTTTATTAACGAAGTTCGATCCGCAATCGTGATCGGTTCACAGCGTAAGCTGCATCACATGGCGTCGCGTGCCCTCGCGGCCGGCTTCGGAAAACCCGGCTTTGGCGAAGGCGGGCACAAAGCCCATATGCCGATAGGAGGGAGATTGCGGGTCCACCGGATAGGCCTCGAGGAGGCGCGCCTTGCGCTTGCGCGCATAGGCGATGGCGCCTTCGATCAAACGATGGGCCATGCCCTGGCCGCGCCGGGCGCGGGGAACGAACAGGCAGGTTATCGACCAGACGCCGTCCGTCTCCGCGGTCCCTCCGAGCTTGCCGAACGCCGTCTTGGGGGCCATCGATACCCAACCCACCGGCTCTCCTGCCGCATAGGCCAGGATGCCGATGGGAACCTTGCGCGCGACGCGTCCCAGGATTTGCTTCCTGCGCTCGGGGCTCTTGCTGTTGCGGATTTCCTCGGCTGTTGCCCGGAACGCCATGCACCAGCACCAGTTCGGGCCGCCTTTCGCCCCAAACAGTTTTTCGAAATCACCGACATTGCTCGCCGTTACCGGCTTGAATGTCAGTGGGTCGGACATCAGAAGGTGTCCTTGCCCTTGCGGATGGCGGCAAAGACGTCGGCAGGATCGGCGCCCTCCAGCCCGAAGTGACGGGCCAGCTCCGGCGCATCGGCGCGCATGAAGGGATTGGCACGCTTGTCCTCGCCCAGCTCGAACGGAATGGTCGGCCGGCCACCGTTGCGCAGCGCGTCAACGACATCGGCGCGTTGACGCAGGGCCTTGTTGTCGGGATCGATGGAAAGGGCAAAGCGTGCATTGCTTTGCGTATATTCGTGCCCGCAATAGACCAGCGTGTCGTCGGGCAGCGCGCGCAGGCGCTTGATGCCATCCCACATGGGGCCGGGTGTGCCCTCGAACATGCGGCCCACACCCAGCGAAAACAGCGCATCTGCGGAGAACAGGTGCCGCCCGATCGGGTCGTGGTAGACGATGTGACCCAGCGTGTGGCCGGGGGTCGCGATCACGTCGAAGCGGGTTTCGCCCACTTCCACCTGGTCGCCATCGCCCACGAGCACGTCGAGCCCCTCGATCTTGTCGGCTTCGGCGCGCGGGCCGGTCACTCTGACGCCGAACGCGGCCTTGAGTTCGGCGATGGCTTCCACATGGTCGACGTGATGATGGGTGATCAGGATGTCGCTCAGCGTCCAGCCCCGCGCCTCGAGCGCCCTGCGGATCGGTGCTGCCTCAGGCGCATCGATCGCCGCGGTGCGTCCGGTCGCCTCGTCATGGGCGAGATATCCGTAATTGTCGCTGCGGGCGGGAAAGACGTCCACGATCAGGCCCATCTTCGGGTCTCCTTCTAAACACGTGGCTGCAAGCTAGGGAGTGAGGCCAGCAATGACAATGCCGGATTGGACAAGTTCACGAGGCTTTGGCAAGCTTGCCGCATGACCAGCGATGTCGCCCGCCTGATCGAATTCTACAAGTCTCCCCTGGGGCGATTGTCGCGCGCGCTGGTGCGCGAGCAGGTTGTCGACCTGGCCGGCGACGTCAAAGGCCGCCGCGTTCTGGGGCTAGGCTTTGCCACGCCCTATCTGCGGTTCGCGCTGGAGCCGGCCGAACGGGTCCTCGCCTTCATGCCGGAGCGTCAGGGCGCATCGTCATGGCCGCGCGAAGGCCCGTCGCGCACCGTGCTCTGCGACCCCATGGAGATGCCGCTCACCGATGCGGCCATCGATCTGACCATCGCCATCCATGCGCTCGAGCATATCGCCGATGCCGAGGAGCTGATGCGCGAGCTGTGGCGCATCACCGCGCCCAATGGCCATCTTCTGCTGGTCGTGCCGCGGCGGCGAGGCATCTGGGCGCAGCGCGACAACACGCCGTTCGGCCAGGGCAATCCCTATTCCGGCGGGCAGCTCGACAAGCTCCTGCGCGATCATTCCTTCGTGCCCGAAGCCTGGCGCGATGCGCTGTTCCTGCCGCCGTTCCAGACGCGGCTGGTCCTCAGGTATCCGCGCTTTTTCGAGCGTTTCGGTCGCCTGTTCGGTCCGGCGATGAGCGGCGTCATCTGCATCCGTGCCCGCAAGGAAGCGTTTCCGGCCGTTCCCCGCCGCAAGCGCGAGGCGCGCTATGTCCGGGTGCCGGGCATGAGCACGGCTACGGCACGATCCGGCTAATCCAGCGAGAGAGCCTTTGCCTTTGCGGCGCGCTTTGCCTATGGTCCGGCCGGCTTTTCCTGCCTGTCACGAAGTGCGTCATGACTGCTCCCAATCGTCCGCAGCCGCAACCCGGCATCCTCGATATCGCGCCTTACCTCCCCGGAAAGTCCGGCAAGCCGGGCAGCAAGGCAATCAAGCTTTCGGCTAACGAATCTCCCCTGGGCGCAAGCCCCAAGGCTCTGGCGGCCATGGTCGAGGCGGCGTCGCATCTGGAAATCTATCCGGAAGGATCGTCGCGCGTGCTGCGCGAAGCGCTCGGCGAGGTTCACGGTGTCGATCCCGCCCGCATCGTTTGCGGCAATGGCTCGGACGATCTTCTGCACCTTCTGGCACAGACATATCTGGGCGAGGGCGACGAAGCGGTCATGAACCGCTATGGCTTCTCGGTCTATCCGATCATTACCAAGGCGGCCGGCGCCAGCATCGTGATGGTCGATGAGGACGATTACCGCGCCGACGTGGATGCGCTGCTCGGCGCCGTCACCCCGCGCACCAAGGTGGTTTGGCTGGCCAACCCCAATAATCCCACCGGTACCTATCTCACGAGCGCCGAGGTGGCGCGGCTCCATGCCGGGCTGCGGCCCGACATCCTGCTCGTCATCGACAGCGCCTATGCCGAATATGTCACCGCCGCCGACTACTCGGTCGGGCTCGACCTCGTCGGCGCACACGACAATGTCGTCATGGTCCGCACCTTTTCGAAGATGGGCCTTGCGGCGGCGCGCATCGGCTGGATGGTGGGCCCCGATCACGTGGTCGATGCCATCAATCGCATCCGGGGGCCGTTCAACGTCAACCTGCCGGCGCAGATGGCCGGCGCCGCTGCGGCCCGCGACGTGGCTTTCACCGCCGAACTCAGGCGGCACAATGCGCACTGGCGCGAGTGGCTGACGACCGCGCTGTCGGGAAACCGCATGCGGGTCATCCCCAGCCAGGCCAATTTCGTCATGGTGCTGTTCGACAGCCCCGAAACGGCAGCGCGCGCTTTCGAAACCCTGGCGGATGCGGGTTATATTGTGCGCGAAATCGGCCCGTCTTACGGAATTCCTCAGGCATTGCGGATTTCGATCGGCTCGGAAGCGGCCATGCGGGCCGTTGCCGACGTGCTTGGCTCCATGGATCTCGGCAAATGACCGTACACTTCAAGAAGCTCGCCCTTATCGGCATCGGTCTCATCGGCTCTTCCATCGCGCTCGCCGCGCGCCGCCAGGGTTTGGTGGAGGTCATCTCCATCGCCACGCGCCGGCAGGAAACCCTGGATGAAGCCCGCGAATTGGGGCTGGGAGACATTTACACGCTCGACGCCGCCGAAGCGGTGCGCGGCGCAGATCTCGTCATTCTCTGCGCGCCCGTGGGTGCCTATGCCGCGCTGGCGGCATCAATCGCACCGGCGCTGGAGCCCGGCGCGATCCTGTCCGATGTCGGCTCGGTCAAGGAACACGTCGTCAAGGTGGTCGGGACCTATGTCCCGGCTGGCGTCAGCTTCATTCCCGGCCACCCCATTGCCGGCACAGAACATTCCGGTCCGTCCGCCGGGTTCGCCGAGCTCTTTGCCGGCCGCTGGTGCGTGCTGACTCCGGTCGCCGGGGTGCCGCAGTCCGATACCGACAAGCTTGCCGCCTTCTGGCAGGCCATGGGCTCGATGGTGGAATGCATGGATGCAGCCCATCACGACATGGTCCTGGCCATCACCAGCCACATCCCGCATCTGATCGCCTACAATATCGTGGGCACCGTGGCCGACCTCGAAACCGCAACGCAGTCGGAAGTCATCAAGTTTTCCGCCTCGGGCTTCCGCGATTTCACCCGTATTGCCGCCTCCGATCCGGTGATGTGGCGCGACGTCTTTCTCACCAACAAGGAGGCCGTGCTCGAAATGCTCGGCCGCTTCAACGAGGATCTCTCGATGCTGCAGCGCGCCGTGCGCAATGGCGACGGCGCGGCGCTCGAGGCCATGTTCACCCGCACCCGCGCAATCCGCCGCTCGATCATCAATGCTGGTCAGGAAACGGCGGCGCCCGATTTCGGCCGCCCGCACGAAGCGCCCCCGGTGCCGGATGCGGCACCCGTGAGGGATCATGGTGGCGGCGACGATGCCTGAGGGCAAACGTCCCCTCATCCGGCCCTGCGGACCACCTTTCCCCGATGGGGAGAAGAATCAGAACAGCGGCGCCAGCTGGGCGATCGGCACCAGCCCTGACGACAGGGCGCCATTGGCGAAATTGATCTGGTTCTTGTGCCGCCCGTCTTCGCCGGGAACGCCCAGCACCAGAGTGCGCCACGGCTCTTCGATGAACGGGCCGATGCGCTCGGCCACGCCGATGGAATCGATGGCGATGCTGCCCACCGGATAGCCTTGCGGATCGAGAGCCAGGTCTCCGGTCGCCGTCAGGTCGGCGGTGCCGTCGCTGGCGCGAATACCGACGACGCGCAGCGTGCCGCCAGCCTGTTGCCAATCCTGCAGGAAGGGCACGGCGCCCCAGTTCCTGATGTCGTCGGGCAGGGCGCTGATCTCCAGCTCTACCTCGGCATTGGTCGCGGCGACCGCCATGCCGGGGGCCTCGACATCCTGGGCCCGCAGATAGCCGGCAAGCGCCGCACGGCCGGTTTCGGCATTGTGCTGTTCGGGTATGTCGAGCAGGTGCATTTCGATGGCTGGCGATTTTGCGATCAGCGTCTCGCCGAACAGGCGATCGTTCCAGGCAAGGTCGGTGCCCGATACCGAGAGGCGGGCGATGCGCCAGTTGTCGAGCCGCACGCTCGCGTCGAGCAGCGACCAGCTGATTTCCTGCTGCAGGCCGGTAAAGGCGTCGGAAAGGGTGGCGGGGCCGCGCGCCGAGGCCACGACATGGGTCGGGCGCCAGACCATGACGCTGGCCCTGAGGCCGGGCACCTGCACCATCAGGTCGGCCGATACGACAGTGGCGTTCACGCAGTCGATGTCGAAGCGGAACGGAAAGCCCACGACGTTGAGCGTTTCGCACGTGACCTGCGGCGTGGTTTCGCCATCGGCCAGCGCCAGCATTTCGACCTGGCTGCGGACCTGGCCGGCAATGAAGTACCAGCCGGCCGTCCAGGCCAGCACCACAAACAGGACGAGCGTCCCTAGAATGATGATTCGCTTTTTCATGATCCCTTCTTACCCGCGCGAGCGCTTTGCCAGAAGCGGTTTGCAAGGTCGAAGCGCATGCCGCATGCTTGCCGCTGGCGCCCGACGCGGCTACCTTTGTGCATAACGTGTTGTGCTATGGCGAAGGCAAATGGATGTCGCTGCTGCCGATGGCAGGCATTGGGTATTCGGCTACGGTTCGCTGATCTGGAACCCGGGCTTCTCGTTTCTCAGCGCGCAGCTCGGGCTGTTGCGCGGTGCGCACCGCTCGCTTTCCATCATTTCGCATCACCATCGCGGGACGCGCGATACGCCGGGCCTGGTCTTCGGCCTGACGCGAGGCGGCTCGTGCCGCGGCATGGTGTTCGAAGTCGGCCCCGCGGCCTGGGCCGAAACGCGGGCCTATCTCGACGCGCGCGAGCTGGTGACGTCGGTTTATCGCGATGTGTGGCGGCCGGTCACCCTGTCGGACGGCAGGCGGGTGATGGCGCTGACCTACGTGGTGGATGAAAGCCACGAGCAGTTCGCAGGCCAATTGAGCGTGGAGCAGCAGCTGGCCATGATCCGCGCCGGCGTCGGCATTTCCGGGCGCAATGTCGATTACGTGCTCAACACGGCCCGGCATCTGGTGCAGCTGGGCATCCGCGACAAGGCGCTGATGGCCTTGGCGCATCAGCTCGATGCCGAGGGTCAGGCGGCCTGAGCCACGACGACCGGCGCCGGCACGGCCTGTTCGAGATCCCAGATCGTCGCCAGGCGATCCTCGGGTGCATCGAGCCGAAATACCCCGTTCGCACAATCGAGCGCCAGACGGAAACGGCTGCGGCTGATGGGATCGGCCACGAGATCGGCGGTCGAGCCGACCCACAGAACCTGTCGCCCCTTGGCGATGACGTAGAGATCGGCTTCGGTCATGGCGAAGGTGTCGAGCGGTTCGCTGCGCAGCGCATAGTCGCGACCGGACTGGCCCAGCCAGTGCGTGGTCACCATGTGCCGCGTCATCGCCCGCGAAAGAAGTTCCTGATGCGCCATGGTCCCGTTCCCCTGCGTCCCCAGAAGAAGAACAAAAATAGAACAAATTGGTTGTATCGTCAACCTCCTTTTGCAGGAGGTGCTATACCTATGGGTCTGTTCGGGTCTGGCGTCAATATCTAGTGGTTTGCTGTGTTCCGCGCGGCATCGGCACGCGCCCTCAGGGCATCGTCCAGCGGCCGACCGATGCCCTGGTCGATGGCTTCCAGCGTCAGCCGCGTCGATTCGGGTTCGATGGCGTCCTTGAGCCGCTGCATGAAGGTCTCGGCGTCGAGTCCCGGCTCGATTGCGGGCAGAAAACGGCCGCGCGCCGTGCCGGGCCAGATGACGAGGCTGTTGCGGCCCCAGAAGAGCCCCGAATTCAACGCCACCGGCACCACGGGCACGTTGAGCTCGGTATAGAGCCGCACGATGCCCTGCCGGTAATCGGGTGCCCCGAGGACCGGCTTTCGCGTGCCTTCGGGATAGATGACGATGCGGCAGCCGCGATCGATGGCATCGCGGGCCTGCGCGATCATGTTGGGAATGGCCTGCGCGCCCTTGCGCCGGTCGATTTCTATGCAATCGAGCGAATGGGCCGCCCAGCCGAAGAAGGGGATGCGCATCAGCTCCTTCTTGGCGATATAGGCCGGCCGACCGGTATGGGGGAAAATCGCGAAAATGTCCCAGTCCGACTGGTGTTTGGAGGCGATGATGCAGCCGCCGGGCGGGATATGTTCGGCGCCGTCGACCGCGGTGCCCATGCCCGCGATGATCCGCAGATACTGTATGTTTGACCAGCACCAGAAGCGGGCGATGGCCCAGCCGAAGGGTGTGCGCCCTGCGATGACGCCGACAGTACCCGCCAGAATGGCGAGGATCACGGTTTGGCCCAGGAAGACCACGTAGAACACGATCGTGCGGATTGCCTGAACCGCGGCCTTGATCGACATATATCCCCCTCGGATGTTGCGGCCTTTCTCCCGGCGGCCCCGCTCCCCGGCCAAGCCCTTGTTGTTACGAGGCTTCGCTGAGATAGCGCCGTACCGTCACCCTTGATGTGACCGCCGTCAACACGGCAATCACGGGAACCACGGCCAGAACGAAAGCCATGCCGTCCCAGCCGAGCAGGAACTGGCCGAACAGCACGCCGACCTGCGCCGTCGCCTCGCTGGGGAGGACGCTGCCGGCCGCCGTACCGATCAGCAGAAAGAACAGGATCGCCAGCAGTGCGCCGAGAAAACCGCCCTGCAGGCCGATGGACAGGAAGCGGCCCTGGAATTCTCCGGCGATGAATTTGTTGGAAGCGCCGATGAAGTGCAGCACGTCGACGATTTCGCGGTTGGTGGCCATGGCGCCGCGCGTTGCAAAGACAATGGCGAGCACGGTGGCTACCCCGATCAGGCCCAGCACCAGAAGGCCCGAGAGCACGACCGTACCGGCCATGGTATTGAGCTGCTGCCGCCAGGCAGCATGAGTGTCGAGGCTGGCGCCGTTGATGGCCTGGAGGTTGCGCTGCAGCTGGTCGATATCGGCATCGGCCGGGTCGGACAGCTGCACGACGATCAGCCTGGGGATGTCGATGGCGGACAGGTCGAGCCCCGCGCCGAGCCAGGGCTCGAGCAGGGCCTGGCTTTCCTCGATGGTCAGCGCGCGGGCGCCGGCGACGCCCGGCGTCGACTGGGCCAGCGACACGGCGGTGCGCAGATTGCTTTCCATCACCTCGCCCTCGACCGGGCGGATCTGGATGGTGAGTTCGCGGCCCACGTCCGCGGACCAGGCGATGGCCGATTTCTGCACCAGCACGACGCCACCCAGCGTCACGGCCGACAGGAAGGCCATGATGGTGATCAACAAAAGAAGCGTGCGGCCCGCGACGCTTTTTTCCGGAACGATGGGGGCCACCCCGGCGCGGCGGGGCAGGAAGCTCAGCACTTGCCTAAGCATGAACGGTCAGCTCCCCCTTGTTGAGCACCATGCGCGGATAGGGAAAGCGGTCGAGCAGCGGCAGTTCGTGGGTCGCCAGGATGATGGTCATGCCCAGCGTGCGATTGAGCTCGGCGAACAGATGCACCAGACGGCTCGACAGATCGGGGTCGACATTGCCCGTGGGCTCGTCGGCCAGGAGGATCTTGGGCCGGGCAATCACGGCGCGGGCAATGGCGGCGCGCTGCTTCTCGCCGCCCGAGAGCAGCGTGGGCAGGGCGTGCATGCGTTCCCCCAAGCCCACCCATTCAAGCAGTTCGGTCACGTTGGGCCGATATTCGCTCTCGGGCTGGCCAAGCACGCGCAGCGGCAGCGCGACGTTCTCGAAGGTCGTCAGGTGGTCGAGCAGGCGGAATTCCTGGAACACGATCCCGATATGCCGCCGCATCTGCAGCAGGCTGTCCTGGTCGAGATTGCCGACATCCTCTCCGAACATGGTGACCTTGCCCCGGCTCGGACGAACCGAGAGCAGCAGGAGCCGCAGCAGGCTGGTCTTGCCGGCGCCCGATGGCCCGGTCAGGAAGTGAAACGAGCCGGGCTCGATGAAGAAGTTGAGGTCTTTGAGGATTTCGGGGCCATTGCCGTAACGCAGGCCTACATCGGAAAACTCGATCAAAAACGGGTGCTCCCCAGCTCGTCCGTTGGCTTTGGCTGCACAGCGGCGAATCAGCTTGTGCGGCCATCATAGCAGCGTGAGCAAGTCCCCGCGGCATGGGCGGCCCATTGGCCGGGGGAAAGCGGCACAATTTTGGTCATGGACGGGGTTTGAGGAGTTTTAACCCGCAAGGGGATAGGGTCGGGGACCTGTCCGGGATCCCGCGCCGCCTGATGATCATCACCTGTCCGCATTGCCAGACCAAGTACCAAGTGACCTATGAGGCCATCGGGTCTGCCGGTCGCAAGGTGCAGTGCGCGCATTGCCATCAGGCCTGGACCCAGGACCCCAGGCCGCAAAGCGTCAAGCCGCCGCAACCGCCTGCGGCAAGCGCCGCCGATGACGCACTGTTCGATGCCATCGCCGAGGATGCCCTCGATGAAGCGATGGTTGCCGAGGCAGCCGCCGCCGAGCCGCCGAAGCCCGCGCCGACCTCCGAACCTCCTGCCAATGCGGGCAAGCCCATCCCGCCGATCGATGCCGCGACCCTGCGCAAGCAGCAGGTCGAGTTCAACCGGCGCCAGAACGCCATGAGTTCCAGCCTGCCCCTGGCCAAGGTCCGGCGCGCCGCGCGCGTCTCCGGCATCGTCATCCTGGCCGGGATCGTCGCCGTGGCCTGGTTCGGCCGCAGCGCCATCGTCGAGCGCTATCCCGACATGGCCGGATTATACGAGGCCGTCGGACTCGGCGTGAACGTCGTCGGCCTCGAATTTTCCGATCTGGCGACGCTCAAGTCGCTTTCGGGCGGCAATGACGTTCTCAGTGTCTCGGCCCAGATCGTCGGGCTGTCGCCCAATCCGGTGCCGGTGCCGCCCGTTGTCATCAGCCTTCTCGACGAGAGCGGTCACGCGGTCTACGAGTGGAGCGTGCAGCCGCGCGTAAACGACCTGATGGCCGGCGAGCGGGCAACCTTCGACACGCGCCTGTCGTTGCCTCCCAGCGAGGCCGTGCGCGTCAGGCTCAGCTTTGCGGGCAAGGGTGCGACATCAGGCGAGCGAACCGCGGCCGCCGAAAGCGTGACGGCGACAGGCGATGGAGGCGCCGCGCCCAGCCACGCGGCGCCCGTCGATACCCACCAGGATCAGCCGGAGGCGGGGCATGCCGCCCCTGCATCCGAACCTCAAGACCACGCAGCTGAACCGGCCCATGCGCCGGCGCCGGCTGCGGCAGACCACCACTAGGAGCCCTCAATGGCCCGCATCCTCGTCGCTGAAGACGATCCGTCCGTTCGCGCTTTCGTCGTGTCCGCCCTGACCATGAAAGGTCATGAGGTCGTGGCCGAGGAAGACGGAGGCCTTGCTGCCGAAACCATGGATGCCGAAGGCGGGCGTTTCGATCTGCTGCTGACCGATATCAAGATGCCGGTCATGGATGGCATCGCGCTGGCGCTGCAGGTGGGCGCGACCTATCCCGATGTCACCATCCTGATGATGACAGGCTTTGCCGACCAGCGCGAACGCGCCCACGGCCTCGACGCGCTGATCTACGACGTGATCGCCAAGCCCTTCACCCTGGCGGACCTGCTCGCCAAGGTCGACGACGCCCTCAATGGCGTTCCTGTCGAAGTGGTGTCCCTGGCGCGGCGCTCGCTGCAGTAGGAAAGAACCCCCACCCAACCTCCCCCTGAAGAAGGGGGAGGGGTGCTTCCGTGGTTGCCTGGAGACCTGCCCGAAACTCGATCAGTCCCTCCCCCTTCTCCAGGGGGAGGCTAGGTGGGGGTCAGAGACCCTCAAACCCAGTCGGGCACTGAATCCAGCGCCAGCAATTCGTCCAGCGACTTGCGCGGGCGGATTACGTGCCAGCGTGCGCCATCCACCAGGACCTCCGGGATCAGCGGGCGCGAATTGTAGGTCGAGGCCATCACCGCGCCATAGGCGCCGGCGCTCATCACGGCGAGCAGGTCGCCTTCCTTCACCCCGGCTATCGTGCGCCCCTTGGCGAGGTAGTCTCCGGTCTCGCAGACCGGGCCGACAATGTCGCCGGTGATCGGGGGCAGGTTGGATGCGTTGACCGGCTGAATGTCGTGATGCGCCTCGTAGAGCGTGGGGCGAATGAGGTCGTTCATCGCCGCATCGACGATGATGAAATCGGCCTCGCCTTCCTTCACATATTCCACCTTGGTGACGAGGATGCCGGCATTGCCGACAAGCAGGCGACCCGGTTCGATCACCAGCGAGCAACCGAGCTGTCCCACCTTGTCGCGCACCACGGCGGCATAGGCCGTGGGGTGCGGCGGCGCGTCCTCGTCGACATTATAGGGTATGCCGAGGCCACCCCCGATATCGACATGCTCGATCGTGTGCCCGTCGGCGCGCAGGGCGGTCACGAGGTCCGCCATCAAGCCGAAGGCATTGCCGAAAGGCTCGAGGTCGACGATCTGCGAGCCGATATGCATGTCGACGCCGACCGCCTTCACATTGGGCAGCTGCGCGATGCGGGCATAGACTTCGAGCGCGCGCTTGTAGGGAATGCCGAACTTGTTTTCGCTCTTGCCGGTCGAAATCTTGGCATGGGTGCGCGCATCGACGTCGGGATTGATACGGACCGAGACATGGGCCGTCTTGCCCATGCTCGCGGCGACACGCGAGAGCCGCTCGAGCTCGGGTTCGCTTTCGAGATTGAAGCACTTGATGCCGACCTCGAGGCCGCGGCGCATTTCCGCTTCGGTCTTGGCGACACCGGAAAAAACGATCTTTTCGGGAGCAATGCCAGCCGCCAGGGCGCGTTCGAGTTCCCCAAGCGAAACCACGTCGGCGCCGCAGCCTTCGGACGCCATGAGCTTCAGGACCGCCTGGTTGGAATTGGCCTTCATGGCATAGGCCATCAGCATCGGGATGCCGTCGAAGGCTTCGCGCACCACGCGGACATGTCGGCGCAGCGTCGCGCTCGAATAGACGTAGAACGGGGTTCCGACCGTCTCGGCCAGGTCGTTGAGGTCAACGTCCTCGGCAAACAGAACGCCATCGCGATGATTGAAGTGGTGGACCATTTTTATTCCCCGGGTGTACCCACACCCACGGCGTCACCCCGGCGCAGGCCGGGGTCCATGTCCGCTCACCTCCGCCCGTCGAGAGGTTGCAGTTTCGCGCATGGATTCCGGCCTTCGCCGGAATGACGCCGTGGACGTCGAAATGTTTCGCGGCAATCCGTAATTCAGTGGCGCCGAAAACAAAAGCCAGACTTATCGATCAGCCTCATAAGCCGCTTCGATGCGCTCGGCCACGAGGTGTTGCAGGCGCCAGAGGTGAGGATCGTGAATGCCCATCTCCTCCAGATGCCCCACGGTGGCGAACAGATACTCTGCCATCGACCCGCGCGACCCGCTGGCGCGGGCCAGCACGTCGGCGACCTGGTCTTCGCTGAGGCCCGAAACATAGCGGCCCGAATTGCGGTCGATGCAGAAGGTCAGTGCCGTCATCGTATGGTCGCCGCTCCGGACCTTGACCCAGCGCGGCGGGAAGGCCGAGGGGAGCCAGGCCATCTCGCGCTCGAAGAGCTTGATCAGGCTTTCCTCGACACGGTCGGGTGGCAGGCGATAGGCCACGCCCTTGCAGGCACCGCCTCTATCGAGTGCCAGCATGAGGCCGGGATTCTCGTCGCTGCCGCGCCAGCGGTTGTTCCAGCCCAGGCAAAAAGCGCGGTGCCAGCCGCGGATCGTGCCGGTCCGCATCTCGACGAAGTCGCAGGCCGGTTTCCAGATCAGCGAGCCATAGGCGAAAATCCAGATCTCGCCGGGGTCCTCGATGTCGGCCATCAACCGCGCGATGGTCGTGCGGTGATCGTCCTCGGTCGCCGCATGCATGCCTTCGGGCGGCTCGGGCATGTCCTCGGTGACGTCGAGCGGCTGCACATGGGCGACATGGCGGGCCGTGAGACGCATCTTTCGCGAGGAGTGGGCCACCGGTTTCTCCGTTTTTCCTTCTCCCCTTGCGGGAGAAGGTGGATCGCGCCCAGCGCGAGACGGTGAGGGGGTGGAGGCACAGTATACCCCTCACCGCCATTCGGCACCTTCTCCCCCAAGAGGAGAAGAAAGACCGTGTCCTATTCGCCAGTGTCAGGCAATACCACCATCGCCATGGCCGCCGGACTTTTTCTTGCTCAGCGCCCGTGGTTCGTGGGTCTCGCCGGTCAGTAAGCTCTTCCAGCGCGCCGCCTGCGCCACCACATTGGCCGGCGCCGTGCCGCCATAGGAGGCGCGCGCGGCAACCGAGGCTTCCACCGTCAACACCTTGTGGATGCGGCTGTCGATGCGGTGATCGATGAGCTTGAAGTCCTCGATGGTCAGGCCTTCGAGGCCACAGCCCTTCTGTTCGGCCAGCGACACGACCTGGCCGGTAATGTGATGCGCATCGCGGAAGGGAATGTTGAGTTCGCGCACCAGCCAGTCGGCGACGTCGGTAGCGGTCGAGAACCCAGCCGAGGCCGAGGCATGCATGCGCTCGCGATTGGGCATCATGTCCTTGACCATGCCAGTCATGGCAGCCAGCGACAGGCTCAGGGCGTCGAGCGCGTCGAAGGCGACTTCCTTGTCTTCCTGCATGTCCTTGGAATAGGCCAGCGGCAGGCCCTTCATCACCACGAGGAGGGAATTGAGCGCGCCCAGGATGCGCCCGATCTTGGCCCGCACCAGCTCGGCCGCGTCGGGATTGCGCTTTTGCGGCATGATCGAGGAGCCGGTGGTGAACTTGTCCGAGAGCTTGATGAACCCGAACTGCGCGCTCGACCAGATCACCATTTCCTCGGCAAACCGGCTGAGGTGCATGGCGCAGATCGAGGCCGCCGCCAGCGTCTCCAGGATGAAGTCGCGGTCGCTGACGGCATCGAGCGAATTGGCGGTTGGACGATCGAAGCCCAGCGCCGCTGCGGTCATGTCGCGATCGATCGGGTAGGGGGTGCCCGCCAGGGCGGCAGAGCCCAGCGGGTTTTCGTTGAGGCGCTTGCGTGCGTCCTCGAGCCGCCCGGCATCGCGGCCGAGCATTTCGACATAGGCAAGGAGGTGGTGGCCGAAAGTCACCGGCTGGGCGTTCTGCAGGTGGGTGAAGCCGGGCAGGATGGTCTCGGCCTCGTCCTCGGCGCGGGTCACCAGCGCCAGCTGCAGCCCGCGGATCTGGCCAACCAGCGTGTCGATATAGTCGCGCACATAGAGCCGGAAATCGGTGGCGACCTGGTCATTGCGGGAGCGCGCTGTATGCAGACGCCCGGCGGCATCGCCGATCTTCTCGCGCAGGCGCGACTCGACGTTCATATGGATGTCTTCGAGCGCCCGCGAGAATTTGAACTGCCCGCCCTCGATTTCGGCGAGCACCTCGTCTAGACCCGCCAGGATGGCGTCGCGATCGGTCTGCGTCAGAATGCCCGTGGCCGCGAGCATTGTGGCATGGGCCTTCGATCCGGCAATATCCTGGCGGTAGAGGCGCTGGTCGAAGCCGATGGAGGCGTTGATCTCCTCCATGATGGCATCGGGCGCTTCGGCGAACCGGCCGCCCCACATCTTGTTGCTCAGAGCCTTGTCCGACGGAGACACCATGGAAAATACCCGCTCAAAAGGTCCCCAGGCTTTGAAGTGGGCCTTGCCCGTCGCCGCAGGGGTGGTCGTTGCTGGTGGGTCTATAGCGGCATGGCTGATGCTGGGCAATGCCGGCACGGCCAATGAGTGTCCGGTCCAGCAGGTCCAGGCGCAGATCGTCGATGCGGCCGCCACCGGAGAACTGGCGGCGCTCAGCGGGACCGGCGAGGGCCGCGGCTATGCGGACATGGCGTTCAACCACGCCAGCGGCGCCCCGATGACGGTGGCCGATTTCGCCGGCAAGGCGCTGCTGGTCAATTTCTGGGCCAGCTGGTGCGTGCCGTGCCGCGAGGAAATGCCGGCGCTCGACGCCATCGCCACCGAATACAATTCGGACAAGTTCATGGTCCTGCCGATCAATCTCGATATCGGCGCGGGAGGCCTCGACAAGGCGCAGGCCTTCCTCGACGAGGGCCAGTTCCAGAACCTGCCGCTTTATGCCGACAACACCTTCGCCGCCTTCGAGCGCCTCAAGCGCGAAGCCGTGGCGATCGGCCTGCCGGCGACGCTGCTGCTCGATCCGGAAGGGTGCGAGCTCGCGGTGCTGCAGGGCCCGGCCGAATGGCACAGCAAGGACGGAAAGGCCGTCATCGACGCACTGATCGGCCTGCGGGGCTAGACCAGCAAATCAACTTCCGCGCCGTTGAGCGGCGCTTCGGCCGGCTTCGTCGTCGGCACGGGCGAGGCGGCATTCTCGGCCTGGGCCTGCATCATCTCGCCGCGCAGTCGCGCCACTTCGAGCAGATGCCCGCCTTGCGGCACGCCCTTTTCATGGACGATGCGGTTGATCATGACGGATGGGGCGATGCCAATGCCGGTGCCCATCGCCGGTCCTCAGGCCTGCTTGTCGACCAGCGTGCCCTGGCCCGGAGGCGGTGGGCTGAGCGCGGTCTGCATGAGGGAATTGACGAGTTCCATTTCCATCTCATGGCTCTTCTTGACCACGGCAATCTGCACGGCGTTCTGCGTCGTCGCCATGCGCGCGGTCAGCAGGTTGGTGGCAAGATCTGTGTTCACGACACGGGTCCGGGATGGGTGGCTATGGCCCATACTAGTTAAGCCGGGTTAACGCTTGTTTGCTCGAAAGCGACGACTTGTCGCAAACCCCCGATCAGCGGCCGCCCCAGAGCGGCACGGCGCGCCGTTTCATCAGCGGAGCGAGGACAACGCCCGCGGCAAACCCACCCAGATGCGCCCACCACGCCACGGGCTCGTCCGAGCCGATCACGACGTAGAACAGCTGCGTCGCGATCCAGAACCCCAGCATCCAGAAGGCCGGTACGGGCAGGGGGATGGGAATGACGATGCGCGCCAGAACGAATACCCGGGCATGTGGGAATAGCACGATATAGGCGCCCATGACGCCCGCAACCGCGCCAGAGGCGCCCAACAGCGGACCATTGCCTTCGAGATTGAAGCCGAGGTGCGCCAGCGCCGCCAGCACGGCGCAGGCCAGGTAGAATACGAGATATTTCGCGTGCCCCAGCGCATCCTCGATATTGTCGCCGAAGACCCACAGGAACAGCATATTGGTCAGGAGGTGCAGCCAATCGGCATGCAGGAAGGCATAGGTGACCAGGTTCGCCCAATCCGGCAGCCACGGCACGGGCTGCGGATAGAGGTCGCGCACCACGATCGGGATCATGCCGAAATTGATGGCGGCCTGGTCGAAGGCGGCCGGCGGCAACATGGCCTGCACGGCAAAGACCGCGATGGTCACCGCGATCAGTCCGTAATTGACGAAAGGAAAGGGGATGTGCCGACGCGGATTGCTGTCGTGGAGGGGCAGAAACATTATTGGTCCTTCATCGCCAGCGTGCTCTTGCTTTCGTCCTCTTCTCCCACAGGAGAAAAGGGGTGAGCGCAATCAATCCCCTTTCTTCACATCTCCATAATTGCCCGGCACCCACAGGATGTCCCTGGTGCCATTGCTGTTGGCCACGCGACCCAGCACGAACAGCAGGTCCGAGAGGCGGTTGAGGTATTTCAGCGTTTCGGGGCTGGTGTCGGGCTCGGCCTCCACCAGCGCCGCGGCCAGCCGTTCGGCGCGACGGGTCACGGTGCGGGCGATATGGAGCGCTGCGGACAGGGGCGTGCCACCGGGCAGGATGAAGCTCGTCAGCGGCGCCAGGTCGGCATTGAAATGGTCGATCTGCTTTTCCAGCCAGTCGGTCTGCACCGGACGGACCCGCAGGCTCGGATATTCGGCATCGGGGTCGTCGGCGCCGGGGGTTGCAAGATCGGAACCGACATCGAACAGGTCGTTCTGGATGCGCGCCAGCACCGTGTCGATGCGCGGCTGCGCGGTGGTCGACAGGCGGGCCTGGCCGACAAAGGCATTGGCTTCTTCCACCGTGCCATAGGCCTCGATGCGCAGGTCGTGCTTGGCGCGCCGCGGGCCGCGGACCAGGCCGGTGGTGCCGCCGTCGCCGGTGCGCGTGTAGATCTTGTTGATCTTGACCATAGCGGTCAGCCGCCGCGGCCGAACAGGAACAGGGCGCCGAGCAGCAGGACGAGCGCGATGGCCTGGCCGATGACGCGCAGGCGCATCAGCCGCTGGCTGGTATTGCCGGGGCCGCCCTTGAGCATGTTCCACAGGCCCATGCCCAGCACGATGACTACAAAGAGCAGCGCCAGGGCGATGGCGATATTGAAGAGCGTTTCCATGAGTGCCTTAACGGGGTGAGACGGGCGCAGTTGCGCCACTGATATAGGCATCGAGGCCGTCTGCCACTGCGTCATAAATGGCACGAATCCGATGCGAGGTGAACAATTCCCTGTGTGTGGTCAGCCAGACCGGCATGGGCGGCACGCCTAGCTCGACCGGCACGACCACGAGGCCCGGCGTCCGACGCGTCAGGTGCAATTGCCCGAAGCCGATACCGAGGCCCGCCTTGACCAGCTCCCACAGATGCGTCTGGTTGTCCGAGCGCAGCAGGAAATGCTCGCGGCTGAGCTCGTAGCCGAGCGCACGGGCATGAAGGATGATGGCGTCCGACCGGTCGAACCCGAGAATGTCGTGATCCCACAGGTCGTCGAGACTTCTCGGCGTGCCGCGGCGGGCGAGGTAGCTTTCATGCGCCACCGGCACCAGCGGAATATCGCCCAGGTGCCGCGTCACCAGTTCGAGCTGCGTCGGACGGAACATGCGGATGGCGATGTCGGCTTCGCGCATCAGCAGGTTCTCGGGCGAGTCCGACGGGACGATCTCGATGGCGATCCGCGGATGCAGCTGGCGCACCGTTCTGAGGATTTCCGGCAGCACATAGTTCGAAATCAAGGTGCTCGCCGTCAGGCGGACCGTGCCGCCGCTCTCGTCCTGCGCTCCGGCCGCCAGGATTGCCGCCTCCGCCAGCGAGGATTGCGCGGCGCGGACCGGTTCGTAGAGCCGCAGCGCGGTCGGGTTGGGCTTGAGACCCGTCAGGCTCCGCTCGAAGAGGCTTATCCCCAGATCGGCCTCCAGCGTCTCGATATGGCGCCCGATCGTCGGCTGGCTGAGGCCGAGGCTTCGCGCCGCGCCGGAAAGCGAACCTTCGGCGATCACCGCTGCAAAGCTGCGCCAGAGCGCCCAGTCCGGCTCCCTATTCATTTTCGAATGTCATATCCAGATTTTCATGTAATCGATATTCATCAGTGTATCGATCATCTTGGTCTCCAGCAACAGCAGGAGACTTCCATGTCAAAAGGCAAAGTGACGGTTCTGGGCAGCAACGGGCATCTCGGCAATGCCGCCATCGTGGCCTTCCGCGATGCGGGTTGGGCGGTCGCAGGGTTCGGCAGGGCCAATCGCCGGCCGGTGGCAGGCACGCGTTTCATCAAGGGCGACGCCAATGATCCAGTGGCCGTCAAGACGGCGGTCGCCGATGCCGACGTCGTGGTCCATGGCCTTCATCTGCGTTACGACCAGTGGGGCGACGGGCGGGCCGAGCAGCAGCTGCAGGTCGTGCTCGATGCATTGGCCGGCACTGGCAAGACACTGCTTTTCCCCGGGACCATCTACAATTATCGCGCCGGCGACCGCACAGTCTCGCCCGGGCTGCGCCAGAGTGGCGAAAAGCCCCGCGGCGACATTCGCATCCGGCTCGAAGACATGCTGCGCGAGGCCTCGGCAAAGCAGGGCTTCCGGGTGATCATCATCAGGGCGGGCGATTTCTACGGCGCCGGCAATCTTGGCGACTGGTTCGACGCGGGCATGCTGATGGACCTGCCCAAGGGCAAGCTCTATCACCTCGGCGCGCTGTCGCAGCGGCACAGCTGGGCCTACCTGCCCGATCTTGGGCGCGCCTTTGCCGCCGTGGCCGAGAAGCGCGGCAGTCTGGCGGCTTTCGAGAATTTCCATTTTGCCGGCCACTGGGTGTCGCATGGCCAGGTCATGGCTGCGATCCAGTCCGCCCATGGGCAAAAGCTGGCGGTTTCGCCCTTTCCCTGGTGGATCCTGCGCGCCATCGGCCTCGTCAATCCGGTGATGCGCGATCTCTTCCGCATGCGCTATCTCTGGCAGAACGAGATGGAACTGGTCGATCCGCGCCTCGACGCGCTCCTGGGAACCGGTTTTCCTACGCCTTTCGAAACGGCCGTCGCCACGTCCATGGACGATCTCAAGGCCGTGAAATCCCGTCTCCTTCAGGCCGCCTGAATGTCCAAGGATACCAAAATGCCGTCTACAGTCGTCTGGCAGCGCGTCGAAGGCGCGCTGATCTTCGTTGCCGGGCTTGCGCTCTTTGGCGTTTCCGGCTCGGGCCTTCCGTGGTGGGCAGCCCTGGCGCTGTTCTTCCTGCCCGACCTCAGCTTCGCGGCCTATTTTCTCGGTCCGAAAATCGGGGCGCGGATCTACAATTTCGTCCACGTCTATGCCCTGGGAGCAGTGCTGATGGCGCTGGGAAGTCTCCTCGACAACTCGCTCCTCGTCGGCCTCGGCGCCCTATTGCTCAGCCATTCCGGGTTCGATCGCATGTTCGGCTACGGCCTCAAGGCCGAAACCAGCTTTGAGGACACCCATCTGGGCCGCATCGGAAAGCGAGGCTAGTTCGCCCCACAACCATCGCGCCCCCCTCGGAGCGGGGCGGGAGCGATCAAAACCCCACCGCCCGCCTGACATCGTCAGGCGTCCACCCTTGGGCGCGCAAGTCCCTCAGACTTTGCGACCCCTTCGACTTCGCCAGCTTGCCACCGTCATCGCCCAGCAGCAGCCGGTGGAAATGGTAGATCGGGGTCGGGAGACCCAGAAGCATCTGCAAGAGCACATGGATGTCGGTCGCGGCCTCGAGGTCGCGGCCGCGCGTCAGATGGGTCACGCCTTGTGCCGCGTCATCGACCACGACACTGAGGTGATAGCTGGTCGGCGTGTCCTTGCGTTGCAGCAC
Organism: Devosia lucknowensis; assembly: GCF_900177655.1. Taxonomy (NCBI): domain Bacteria; kingdom Pseudomonadati; phylum Pseudomonadota; class Alphaproteobacteria; order Hyphomicrobiales; family Devosiaceae; genus Devosia; species Devosia lucknowensis. The sequence goes on from NZ_FXWK01000002.1 coordinate 1,111,116, forward strand.
CACGTCGCCCCAGCGTTCCGGTCGGGCGTACCGGATCTGCGGCCGGTCATTGAGCGTCGGTCCGATGACCGAATAGGTCAGCATTCCCGTTCGGTCCCGCGCCTTCCCGGTATCGAGCCGGAACTGCACCGGGTCGCCGCGCTCGAGCCGCTCGATGCGCTCGGCATTGCTCAGGTGCCGGCAGGTTCCGGGATAAAGCGGCGCGCCATCAGGGTCGCTGCCTTGGGCAGCTGCAGCGATCTCAGCGCGCGAACAGAAGCACGGATAGAGCAGGTCGGCCTGGCGCAGGCGATTGGCGGCCTCGGCATAGATGTCGAAGCGTTCCGATTGCAGCAGCACCGGCTCGGCCCAGGAAAGCCCCAGCCATTCCAGGTCTTCGACAATGGCCTGGGTAAATTCGGGTTTACAGCGCTGGATGTCGATGTCTTCGATGCGCAGATAAACCGTGCCATCCAGCATTGCCGTGGCCTTCCATGTCACCAGCGCCGAAAGGGCGTGGCCCAGGTGCAGGTAGCCATTAGGGCTGGGAGCGAAGCGGAGGATGGGTCGGGACATGACCCATCATTACTGCATACCGTCCGTGTCGCGAAAGCGGGAAGCCCCTCGCGATGCCATCATTTGGAAGAGCTGACCTTGACCGAGACCGCCCCGCAGACGCCCACCATCGACACGCCCGAGGGCGTCGCCTGGCACCTCGGGCACCTTACCGGCCGCGATCCGCGGCTGCTGCCCATGCTCGAGGCCGTGGGTGCGGTGATGCCGCGTGTCAATCCCAAGGGCTTTGCCGGCATGGCCAAGGTCATCTGCGGGCAGCAGATTTCAGTGCAAAGCGCCGCGGCCATCTGGGGGCGGTTCAGTGTCATCGAGGGGGCGCTTGATCCGGCGCGCTATCTCGACCTCACGGAGGAGACCGTGCGCGGCTCGGGTTTTTCGCGCGGGAAGTTCCTGACATTGCGCGCCGTCGCGGAGGCGGTCGCGGCGGGCGAGCTTGATCTCGAGCATATCGACGCGCTGCCCGGGGAGGAGGCCGTGGCCCGGCTGGTCGCCCTCAAGGGTATCGGGCCGTGGACGGCGGAGGTGTATCTCCTGTTCTGCGCGGCGCATCCCGACATCTTTCCGGCCGGCGACCTGGCCTTGCTCAAGGCGGCCCATCACGGCCTCGGCCTTGACGCTCGCCCGACGATCAAGGAAATGATCGGTCTCGCGCGGGAGTGGTCGCCGCATCGCTCGGCCGCTGCCCTGCTGTTCTGGCGCTATTTCGCGGCGCTCAAGCAAAGGGAATCGAGCCTTTTATGACCAAGCTTTCCGGCCCCATGCTCGCGCCCGCCAACGGACAGGCCCCTGACGCAGCCGTGGTCTTGCTGCATGGCTATGGCAGCGATGGCAACGACCTCATCGCCATGGCGCCGCACTTCCAGCACCTGCTGCCCGGTGCGCTCTTCGTCTCGCCCCATGCGCCGACCCCGCTCGGCATGGGGGGCTATCAATGGTTTCCCATAGACTGGTCCGGTGATCGTCTCGCCAGCCGCCAGACCGGCGTCATCGGCGCCCGCCCCGTCATTGTCGGTTTCCTCGAAGACCTCTGGAGCCAGACCGGCATCCCGCCCGAGCGCACCATTCTCGCCGGGTTCAGCCAGGGCGCAATGATGGCGCTGCATGTGGGCCTGTCGCTGCCCGCCCAGAAAACCCTGATGGGGGTGGTCGGCATTTCCGGTGCCTTCCTCCCGCCCGAGGGTTTCGGATCCGACGCGCTCGCCCATCCGCCTGTCTGTATCGTCCATGGCGACATGGATGATGTTGTCGATCCCAACCACAGCGCAGATGCTAACAGTCTGCTAACGAATTCGGGCTTTGCGGTGGATTATCACGTCAGCCGCGGGGTTGGTCACGGCGTCGCCCCCGATGGCATGGATGCCATTGCCCGGTTCATCGAAAGCCTCGCAAAATAAGGGTCTCGCCCCCGCTTCACACGCCCGACACAAAGGGCTTAGTATAAAGGGGCTATGGACTTACGCGATTCCCGTTTCGGGAGACTCAAGTGACTATCCATGTGTCGCCTGAGGCTTGTCCCGCTCTTGTTCTGAACGCCGACTTCCGGCCGCTCAGTTACTATCCGTTGTCGCTATGGTCTTGGCAGGACGCGATAAAAGCGGTGTGCCTGGATCGCGTGAACATCGTTTCGCACTACGATACGGTCATCCATTCGCCCAGTTTCGAGATGCGGCTGCCGAGCGTCGTCTCGTTGCGCGAATACGTCAAGCCGGCCCGTCACCCGGCCTTCACCCGGTTCAACGTCTTTCTGCGCGATCGCTTCCAGTGCCAGTATTGCGGCTCGACGCATGATCTGACGTTCGATCACGTGATCCCGCGCTCCAAAGGCGGTCTTACCACCTGGGAGAACGTGGTGGCGGCCTGCGCGCCGTGCAATCTGAAAAAGGCCAACAGATTGCCCAGCGAAATCAAGATGTTCCCGCATCAGACGCCGTATGCGCCGACGGTGCACGACCTGCATAACAATGGGAGGGCGTTTCCGCCCAACCACTTGCACCAGAGCTGGCTCGACTATCTCTATTGGGATATCGAGCTCGAGCCCTAGGCTTTGTTGCGGCGATACTGGAACACGATCGCGCTCAGCAGCAGCACGACGATGGCAGCCGAGATCAGGGCGTTGTAGCCGGCCAGCGAGATACCGAGGAAACGGAACTGCACGGCTTCGCAGCTGATGACCGGTTGCAGATTGGTCAGCGAATCCAGCGAGATGCTGTCGCCCGAGCCTGTGCCCGAACAGGTCGTGGGGCCGGGCCAGAAACCCCATTCGACGCCGGAATGGTAGATGCCGAGATAGGTGCCCCAGGCGAAGAGCGCGGTCACGATGCCCATGCCTGCGTACCAGGCGGGCAGCGGCAGGCGGTTCGACAGCACCAGGATCAGCGCGAGGAGCGGCAGACCGACGTAGTAGGGCATGCGCTGCTCAAGGCAAAGCTCGCACGGGTAAAGGCCGCCCAGATATTGCGAGCCGAGGGCGCCGAGAATGGTGGCAAGTCCAAGAATGAAGGCAAGACCGGAGGCGATCTTGTCGAGGGGGCGAACGGAGGTCATGGGAAGGAAACTCAGGTGACGCTTGGTGAGCAACGGCATTAGGCCCAGCTTACGGCAAAATCCAGACGGTAAACACGTCCGTGATCAATCGCCCGGCAGCGCGATGCCCAGAGCCTTGCGCAGGGCAATGGCATTTGACGGGGCATGCAGTTTGTCCTCGTGGACGAAATAAGCGTAGACGTCCTTGCCGCCGTCACGCCAGGTGCCGATGGTGTGCGCCCAGTCGTCGATATCGGCGTCGCCATAGCCTTCTGCCCCGGGGCGCGACGGTCCCTGAAGCCGGAGGTAGGCAAAATCCGCGGTCAGGTCGCGGGAGGGGAATTCCTCGGTATCGGCGATGACGCGAGCGACGTTGTGTTGCCGGAGCAAGGCGTCGGCTTCCGCCGATTTGAAGCTTGGGTGCCGCGGCTCGATTGCGTGGCGAATGGTCTGAACGCCGGTCGGGTCGAGGAACGGCTCCTGCCGCGTTCGGTCGGCCTTGTCTGCCAGCGCCACATAGTCGTCGACGGTTTTGGGGAGAAGCTCGAGAAACGCAGCAAGACTTTGCGGGTCGAAGGCCAGGTTGGGCGGGAGCTGCCACACAAAGGGCCCTAGTCTGTCGCCAAGGGCCAAGGGTCCCGAGGCAAAGAAGTTCGCCAGGGGTTCGGCGCCGCCTTTCAAGCGCTTGATATGGGTGACGAGCTGCGGTCCCTTGACGGAAAATTGAAAGCCTTCCGTGGTCTCGCTTGCCCAACGCTGAAAGCTGGCCGGCTTTTGATTGGCGCGAAACGTCGCGTTGATTTCGATGCTGGTCAGGCGGCTCGCCGCGTAGGAGAGTTCCTTTTTCTGAACCAGTCCTTCCGGGAAAAACGTCCCGCGCCACGGCTCGTAGACCCATCCGGCAGTGCCCGTTCTGACGATTCCCGCGCGACCCATGTCATGTCCTCCCGACCTGCCGAGCTTGGCCGCATGCCGGCGGCTTGGCAATGGAAAGTCCGAGGCATGCTGGTAATCTTTTTTTGCCTCATTTGGGTGCATGGTGAACAAGTTGTTTCAAAGGGTCGACCGCGTGCGCCGCTCCACCATCGCCACCGTTACCGCCGCCATGCTGGTGGGTCTGGAGCCAGCCGCTGCGCAGGCCTGCGCGGAACTGCGCCTGGTGCCCGGTGGGGTGGTAACCCAGGTCACCGACGGCGATACCGTCGTTCTTGATTCGGGTCTGGTGGTGCGGCTGATCGGAACCCAGGCCCCGAAACTGCCGCTCGGGCGCGAAGGCTTCCCGACCTGGCCGCTGGCCCCGGAGGCGCAAAAGGCTCTCGAAGACCTGGCCCTCAACCGTCCCGTTACCCTTGGCTATGGTGGCGAGGAAGTCGATCGCTACGATCGTGCGCTGGCCCATGTCTTTGTGGCAACAGAAGAAAACACCACAGTCTGGGCTCAGCACCATATGGTCAGGCAGGGTCTGGCGCGCGTCTACTCGTTTCCCGACAATCGGCACTGCCTCGAGCAGCTGTTTGCCGCCGAAGCTACGGCGCGCACCGAACGGCTTGGCATCTGGACTGATCCCTATTACAGCGTGCGGGCGGCGGATCGACCAGCGGAAATTCTGAAGCGGATAGGCCAGTACGAACTGGTCGAAGGCCGGGTTCTTCTGGCAGACCGCAGCGGTTCGCGGGTCTTTCTCAATTTCGGCCGGCACTGGAAGGAAGACTTCACCGCCGTCATCGAGGCGCCGGCGCTGCGGATTTTTGCCGATGCGGGCTTGGATCCGCTGACATTGGATGGCGCCCTCGTGCGGGTGCGCGGCTGGGTGGACGATCGGGATGGTCCACGCATCGAAGTAACCCATCCCGAGCAGATTGAGGTTCTCGCGAGGCCATGACGGCGCGTTCAGGCAAAAAGCTATTGCGGATCGGATTGCTGGGCATCAGCCTTCTGGCGCTGTCGGCCTGTACCTCGCTGGTCGGGACAGGCGTGAACGTGGCACGCACGGGCGACAATCCCGCTCCCACGGTCATACCGGAGGGGACCGACCCGGATGATGCCGTGCTCGGCCTGCGCGAGCATCCGCGGATCGTGGCCGCCTATGGTGGCGTCTACGAGGATCGTCCCGCCGAAATCATGGTGGCGCGGATCGTCGGGCGGCTTCTCGCCGCCGCCAACCAGCCCAATGCGAAATTCCAGGTGACGATCCTCGATACGTCCGAGGTCAACGCCTTTGCCCTCCCCGGCGGCTATATCTACGTGACCCGCGGCATCCTCGCGCTGGCATCTGATACCAGCGAACTGGCCGCGGTGCTCGCGCACGAGATCGCGCACGTCACCTTGCGGCACGCACGGGCGCGGACCGACCGGACGCGTCAGACGCAAATCGTCGACCGCGTGATCACCGGCATTTTCGGCGGCGACACCTCGACCGATGCAACGGCAAACCGCACGCGCGAGCAGCTTGCCGCCTTCAGCCAGAACCAGGAACTCGATGCCGACAAGGAAGGCATCAAGTTTGCCGGAAAGGCCGGCTTTGACCCGCAGGCCGCCGCACGGTTTCTCGGCGTCATGAGCCGCTTCGCGGCCTTCTCCGCCGGCGCGGCCGCGGGCAATGAAGGTTTCCTGTCGTCGCATCCGTCGACGCCGGCGCGTATCGAGACCGCGCTGTCGACAGCGCGCAGCATGTTCGGATCGGCGCAGGCCGGCGAGTCGGACCGCGAGGCCTATCTGTCCGCCATTTCCGGCCTCAGTTTCGGCGACAGCCCGGCCCAGGGCTCCGTGGTCGGCCAGCGCTTCATCCACCCGGCCAACAAGTTCACCTTCACCGTGCCGCAGGGCTATTCCCTGCAGACCTCGCAAAGTGCGGTCGTCGGTGTCGCCGGAGACGGCGAGGCGGTGCGCTTCGACAGCGCCCAGGTGCAGCCCAACATGTCGCTGACCGACTATCTTAAGTCGGGCTGGATCGCGGGCCTCAAGGCCGAGACGGTCACGGCGGCGCAGTATAACGGCCTCGAAATGGCGTCCGGTCTCGCGCAGACGGACCAGTGGTTCTTCCGCGTCGCGGTGATGCGTCTTGACGGGGAAGTCTATCGCTTCATTTTCGCTGCCAAGAGCGACAGTGCGCGGTTCCAGCAAGGTGCCGATGCGACCATCCAGAGCTTCCGGCGCACCACGCAGGCCGACCTGTCGCAGATTCGTCAGCTCGCAATCCGACTGGTGACGGCGCGCGCGGGCGACAGCGCTGATCGCCTGGCGGCCCAGATGGCCGATATTTCGGGTGCGCGCGACCTGTTCTACATCCTCAACAACCTCTACCCCGGCGACCCTGTGGTGCCGGGACAACGTTACAAGATTGTCGGTCGCCCCTGATGCGGGATGCGGCTAGAGCCGGCCGACGGCGTTGTCCAGGGTTGCCTGGGCGCCGTCGTCGCCGCCGCTGAACAGGTTGGCCACGCCGTCGCCGAGAAGGGCGAAGGTGCCAACGAGTGCAATGGCGATGATGGTGCCCAATAGGGCATATTCGATGGCCGTCGTGCCGTTTTCATCGGCGGAAAAGCGCTGCAACATCTGCGCCAGCATGGTGGCTCCGTGCTTCCTGGCCTTCTGGCCAAACACCCGTCGTCGTCTAGAGCAGATCGCAGAGTGCCGCGATCAGCGGTTCGTCCGCGGGTGGCATGGGATAATCGCGCAGCGCTTGCGGCCTGACCCATTTGAGGGCGGCATGCTCGCGCGCTTGTGGTGTCCCCTGCCATTTGCGGCAGACGTAAAGTGGCATCAACAGATGAATGCTTTCGTAAGCGTGGCTGGCAAATGAAAGCGGGGCCAGGCAGGCTTCCTTTGTCTCGATGCCGAGCTCCTCGTCGAGCTCGCGGATCAGCGCCGCCTCCGGCGTTTCACCCGCTTCCAGCTTGCCGCCGGGAAATTCCCATAGGCCGGCCAGGGATTTGCTCTCCGGCCGCTGGGCAATGAGGACGCGCCTGTCGGCGTCGACGAGCGCGCAGGCGACCACGAGCAGCAGCGGTTTATCGGTCACTTCGGCGCTCCGGGTACGCGGTACGAGTAGTCATACTGATAGGTGTAGCCGAGGGAGGCATAGAGCGCCTTGCCCGCCTCATTGTCGGCCTGCACGTTGAGCGCCGCGAAGCGCGCGCCTTCGCCCCTGGCCCAGCTCAATCCTGATCGCATCATCGCCGCGCCCAGGCCCTGCCGCCTGCGTGCGGGCTCGGTGACCACATTGCCTGTTATGACGATACCGTCGGCGACAGCCATGATCGACGAGGCCACCGCCTCACCCTCGCGGGTCAGCACCACCCCGGTGGCCGGCACCTTGAAGGCGGCGAGCAGCTTGCCCATGGCGGCCATGGCAGCATCGTCATAGCCTTGCAGCCTCTGGGCCGCGGCCAGGAATTTCGGATCCAGCACCGGCAGGAACTGTGCCTCAGGGTCGGCTTTGTGCTCGTCCAGCTCCATGGCCAGCAACTGGCTGGGGTCGATGGCCTGCCAGCCGGATTCATCGAGCGTCGCGTTGAGTTCCGGGCTCGACAGGGGTGTGATGCGGAAGACCGGCTTGATCTTGCGGATCACCATCCAGCTGCTGGCCGAGATGACCCTGAGATCGGCATCTTCGTGGTCATCGGGACTGAAGCACTGGGTCGAATTGGCGCGTTTGGTGTAGCCGCCCGCGGCGCGGCGCACCCACTGGCCATCCCAATGTTCCTCGATACCGGGCCAGGCCTTGAGGCCGGCCCGTTCGAACGCTTCGACGCTGGGCAGGGTCACATCAGCTCCGATAGTCGCCGTTGATGGTGATGTAGCCATGCGTCAGATCGCAGGTATAGACCGTCGCCTTGCCCGCGCCGAGGCCGAGGCTGACCGTCAGCTCCAGGTCCTCGCCCTTCATGTAGGCGCTGGTCGCGGCCTCGTCGTAGCCGTGCGCGCGTTCGCCGTCCTTTGCCACCAGCAGGTCGCCGAAGCGGATGGAGAGCTTGTCGCGATCGGCCGGTTCGCCGGCCTTGCCGACGGCCATGACCACGCGGCCCCAATTGGCGTCTTCGCCGGCGATGGCGGTCTTCACGAGCGGGCTATCGGCGATGGCCTTGGCAATGCGGAAGGCGGAGGCGTCAGTGGTCGCGCCCTCGACATGCACCGAGACCTGCTTGGTCGCCCCCTCGCCGTCGCGGACGGTGAGAATGGCGAGCTCGAACAATACGTCGAACAGCGCCTGCCCGAAGATTTCGGCGCGCGGATCGTCGAGGCTGGTGATCGGGTCAACCTGTGCCTTGCCGGTGGCGAAAGCCAGGAGTGTGTCGGACGTCGAGGTGTCGCTGTCGACGGTGATCGCATTGAAGCTTTTCTGAACGTGCTTCGAGAGCAGCGCCTGCAGCACGTTGGCTGCGATCGGCATGTCGGTGACGACGAAGGACAGCATGGTCGCCATGTCAGGGGCGATCATGCCGCTGCCCTTGGCGATGCCGTTGATCTTGATCTCGACCCCGTCGATGTCCAGCACGGCGCCGGACAGCTTGGGAAAGGTGTCGGTGGTCATGATCGCCTTGGCCGGCTCGATCCAGGGCGCATCGACGAGGCGCGTTGCGGCCTCCTCGAGCTTGCCGTCGAACTTGCTCGCATCGATCAGTTCGCCGATGACGCCGGTCTGGGCGATAAAGACTTCCGAGGGCGCGCAGCCGAGCGCTTCGGCCGCCACCTTGGTGATGTAGCGAACGTTTTCGCGACCCTTCTGGCCGGTAAAGGCATTGGAATTGCCCGAATTGACCACGAGCCCGCGCGCGAGGCCGCCCGGCAGGTTTTCGCGGCAGAGCTCGACGGCGGCCGACGACGTAGCCGACGTGGTCAGCACGCCGGCAACGCTTGTGCCTTCCTCGAACGTCATCAGCAGCACGTCGGTGCGGTTCTTGTACTTGATGCCCGCTTCGGCGGTCGCAAAGCGCACGCCGTCAATGGCCGGCAGGTCCGGGTAGGTTTTCGGTGCGAGGGGGGAAACCGGATGGGCAGCCATGAGCAAGAACCTTCTGGGCGGCGAATACTGGCCTTGGTGTGCCCCAAAGGTGTGACGGACGCAAGGCGGCGTCCTTAAGTGCCCCCACCATGCTCCGGCGCCCCCTGGAGGATCTGCACTTCAGGAGTCTTGACCAGGCGAAGATAGCGTTCGAACTGCATCAGCACATCGGCGATGATCTGGTCCCGCCCCATGCCCATGATGTCGTAGCCCCGGTTGCCGCTCGAAAAATAGCTGCGCGCCTCGTAGCCCTGTTCCGGCTTGGTTGACGCACGGGGTGAGAGAACCGGAAGGGGGTGGCTTGCCAGCGCAACGCCATAGACGAAGTCGCGCACGCCTTCCGCCGGTGCTCTTAGGGCGATCGCCCCGTTCTCGCCATCCTCGACGTCTGCCTGCCGCCCGCGTGCCGAGAGTTCGCTGGCGACCTGCTTGAGGGCCGGCCGCACTTCACTTTCGATAAAGCGCTCGACCTCGGCCTTGCGCGGCGCGCGCAGCATCAGGGCGAGGCGCCGCTGCCAGGTGTCCCCGGCTGCGGGCTGCGCCGGGACCGAGCCGACACCCGCGCGATGCGCTTCAAGCTGGGCAAGGTCGGCCCGCATGCCGGCTAGAAGCGACCACATCAGAGCCAGAATGACGAGGACGAAGGGCAGGGCGCTGGCAATGGTTGCCGATTGCAACGCGCCCAGCCCACCGGCCAGCAGCAGTCCTGCGGCCACCGAGCCCGACATGGCGCACCAGAACACGCGCTGCAAGGTGGTCGTTTCCGTCTCGCCGCCGGCGGCGATGGCATCGACTACGAGCGAACCGGAATCGGCCGAGGTCACGAAGAAGATCGCCACCAGGATGACGGCCAGGGTCGAGGTGAGCATCGGGAAGGGAAGGTAGTTGAAGAATTCGAACAGGCCCACCGAAAGGTCGCGCGCAATGGCATCGCCCAGCGCTCCGGCTGCGACCGTGGTGTCGATGAAGATCGCGGTGTTGCCGAAGACGGTCATCCAGATGAAGGTGAAGCCGGCAGGGATGAACAGAACGGCGGTGATGAATTCGCGCACCGTGCGGCCACGCGAAATGCGGGCGATGAACATCCCCACGAACGGCGACCACGAAATCCACCAGGCCCAATAGAACAGCGTCCAGGCATCGATCCAGGGTGTTGGCTCATATGCGTAGATGTTGAACGTGCGCAGCACCAGGCCATCGAGATAGAGACCGATATTCTGCACCAGGTCGCGGAAGAGTTCGCCCGTCGGTCCCACGACCAGCACAAAGAGCATCAACAGGATTGCGACTGCCAGATTGAGTTCCGACAGAATGCGGACGCCCTTGTCGAGGCCGGAGACGACCGAGAGGGTGGCGGCGAAGGTGATGCCGGCGATCAACGGCAACTGGATCTGCGGCCCCACCGGGATGCCGAGCAGGTAATTGAGGCCCGAATTGATCTGGCTGACGCCGACGCCCATCGATGTCGCCAGGCCGAATACGGTTCCCCCGATGGCGAAGATGTCGACCGCGTGCCCGATCGGGCCATTGATGCGATCCTTGAGCAGTGGGTAGAGGCCCGAGCGTATCGTCAGGGGCAGGTTGTAGCGGTAGCCAAAATAGGCCAGCGACAGACCGACAATGGCGTAGATGGCCCAGGCATGAATGCCCCAGTGGAAGAAGGTGACCGCCATCGCCTCGCGTACTGCCGCCACCGAGCGAGGCTCGGCCGTGGGCGGCAGCATGTAGTGGGTCATGGGTTCGCCCACGCCGTAGAACATGAGGCCGATGCCCATGCCGGCCGCAAACAGCATAGCGATCCACGACAGGAAGCCGAAATCGGGCGTTGCGTCGTCGGGCCCCAGCTTGAGCTGCCCATAGCGGCTGATACAGATCAGCAGGACGCCGATGACAACGACGGCTACCGCGAGGAGGTAGAGCCAGCCGAAACTTTGCAGGATGCCGGCCTGCAGACCGCCAAAGATCTCGTCTGCCTGATGCGGGAATACGACTCCGACCGCAAGAAACAGACCGATGATCGCGAGGGATCCGAAGAATACGGGGCGGTTGATAACGAATGGCTTGAGCACGCTGGACCTGGTGACGCTGATAGTTCGTCACCAAAACAGGACGGTGTGGGCTCCGGTTCCATCGTCAGCCGCATCAGGAGGCCTTGCGGCCGGCGATGAACGCACCGAAGCGGGCGGTGATGAAGGGCACGATGAAGAAGACGATGGTGGTTGCCATCAACGGCACGATGATGAAGCTGCGCTGCCAGAATTCCCAGCCGGGTGTCATCGCACTGACGATCGATGCGTAGACGACCACGACCGGATAGACCGCGAACGTCATGAGGAAAGCCATGCGGGCTCGAGCGGAGTAGGACATGTTGCACCTATTGAAACGGGACGTAACGATACATAACGAAACGATCCGTTTCGTTCAAGTCTTTTCTTTGCATTTGTTTTCGCCGATAGTGCAGCCATGACCCAGGACACAGAAGACACTGTCCGGCGCTCCATCGGCGCGCGGCGCAATCCGGCGAGCCAGGAAGCAATTCTTGACGCCGCCGAGGCGGTGTTGCGCGAACTGGGGATCGCCGGATTTTCGATCGAAGCCGTCGCTCGCCGGGCCAAGGCCGGCAAGCCCACGATCTATCGCTGGTGGCCGCATCGCACCGGCCTCATGCTCGATGTCTATAAGCGCTTCAAGACGGCGCGGGCGTTTCCGGATACGGGCAGCCTGCGGGGGGACCTGATCGGCTTTCTCGACAACCAATTGGTGGGCTTCTGGAAGAACAGCCTTTGCGGCACCGTTTATCGCGCCGTCATCGCCGAGGCGCAGACCGACGCTGGTGCTGCGGAGGCGCTTCAGGCCTATCAGGCCGAGCGCAAGGCGGTCGCCAGGCAGATGGTCGAGCGGGCCAGGGCGCGTGGCGAAGTGCCGGAAGATGCGGATGCGACGCTGATCATCGACCTCGTCGTCTCCTACGCCTGGCATCAGCTGTTGCTGGGCCATCTTGAAGAAGCCTCCACCAAGACCGAGGCGGTGGTCGATACTGTCCTCAGGGGCGTGCCCGGCTATCGGGCGTGAAAAAGCCCGGCGCGGCGGCCGGGCTTTCCGTGATCGGATATTGAGCGCTACTGCTCGGTCGCCGCTTCGCCTGCGGCCGCGGCTTCTTCAGCGGCTTCCTGGGCGTCGAACTTGGCCTTGAGCTCGGGGTCGGTGATTTCCACGGTAGTGCCGCTCATCAGCTCGTCGACCTTCTGGGTGAAGTTGGTCATCAGCAGCTGGTTCTGGATCTGGGCGGCCACCTGTTCGAAAGTTGGCGGTTGGGACTGGCGCTTTTCCTCGAGCTTGATGATGTGCCAGCCGAACTGGGACTGAACCGGGGCCGAGATGTCGCCCGGCTCGGCCAGCGCGAAGGCTGCTTCCTCGAAGGGCGCGACCATCATGCCCTTGCCGAAAAAGCCGAGATCGCCGCCATTGGCTGCACCCGGATCGATGGAATGTTCCTTGGCCAGGGTGGCGAAATCGGCGCCGCCGTCGAGCTGGGCCTTGAGGTCGTTGGCTTCTTCTTCGGTCTCGACCAGGATGTGGCTGGCGCGCACTTCGTCGGCGGGCACGAAGTCGGCAACGAACTTTTCGTACTCGGCGCGAACCGCTTCTTCGGTGATCGATGCCGCAATGGCGTCGGCGAAATAGGCCCGGCGCAGGGCGCGTTCCTCGAGATACTTCTGGCGCTGGGCGAAGATCGGGGTCTGGTCCATGCCGGCATCACGCGCGGCCTTGGACATGACCTTCATGTCGATGAGGATCCGCACGAGGAAGGCGCGGCGCTCTTCGGGCGGCATCTGTGCCAGATCCTGTGCCATATCCTCGGCGGCAAAAGCGAGATCGCCTTCGGTGATGGTCTCATCGCCGACGGTGGCCACGACGGTCGCCGGGTCCACGGCTGCAGCTTCCGGTGCCGCGGTGGCCGCATCCGCTGCAGGCGCGGCGGCGTCCTGCGCGAAGCTCGATACCGCCGGGGCGGCGAGCAGGAGGGCGGCGAGGCTGGCGGCGCGCAGAAGGCGCTGGGTCGGGTAGAACATGAGAAAGACGTGCTCCTTGGCCGGCCCGAGGGAATGGAGCCGGCATGGTCTGATTTGCTCTTGCACCCGCTCGCATGGCAACGGGGCCAAAATGTGCCGGCCGGGTCGACGATCATCCGCTTGTGAAGCGGGCTGAAACGATGCTTGCGCCTGAAGTGCGCAAAGGTGTGGCCGATTTCGGATACGTTGACAAGCCAGACCCCCACTCTTACATCTCAGCCGCTTTTCAATTGGCATGGGGAAGCTGTGCGCTCCAAAGGTGCATCGCGACCATGCAATACTTCCGCGCTCGGGAACCGAGAAGGATTCCCCAAGTTGTGACGAGGCGAAACGGGGCCCGCCAGCGCCCGCATCTGCAGGCCGCCCGCTCCACCAGCCCCGCCGCTCACAAACAAAGGACCACAAAACATGGCACTTGCGTCGCTTGCCCGGAAAATTTTCGGGTCGCCGTCCGACAGGCAAGTCAAGCGGTATCAGGGCAAGGTGGCAGCGATCAACGCGCTGGAGCCCGAGCTGGTCAAGCTTAGCGACGATGAATTGCGCGCCCGTACCGCGCAGTTCAAGGCGCAGCTCGAGCAGGGCGCTTCGCTCGACGATCTCATCGTGCCCGCTTTCGCCACCGTGCGCGAAGCCGGCAAGCGCGTGCTGGGCATGCGGCATTTTGACGTGCAGATGATCGGCGGCATGGTCATGAACGACCGCGCCATCGCCGAAATGCGCACCGGTGAAGGCAAGACGCTGGTGGCGACGCTGCCGATGTACCTCAATGCGCTGACCGGCAAGGGCGCGCACCTGGTCACCGTCAACGACTACCTCGTGCGGCGCGACGCGGCCTGGATGGGCCAGATCTACAACTTCCTCGGTCTGAGCTGGGGCGTCATCGTGCACGGCCTCACCGATGCCGAGCGCAAGGCTGCCTACAATTCCGACATCACCTACGGCACCAATAACGAGCTCGGTTTCGATTACCTGCGCGACAACATGAAGTACACGCGCGCCCAGATGGTGCAGCGTGGGCATGAGTTTGCGATCGTCGACGAAGTGGACTCGATCCTGGTCGACGAGGCGCGCACGCCGCTCATCATTTCGGGGCCGTCCGAGGATCGTTCGGAGCTCTACATCAAGATCGACGGCATGATGCCTGTCATCGTCGAAGGCGATTACGAGGTCGACGAGAAGCATCGTTCCGCGACCTTTACCGACCAGGGCGTCGAAAAGCTCGAGGCGGCGCTGGCCGATGCGGGCCTGCTCAAGGGCGGCTCGATGTACGACGTGGAAAACGTCGCCCTCGTGCACCACGCCAATTCCGCCCTGCGCGCGCACAAGCTGTTCCGTCGCGACAAGGACTATATCGTCCGCAACGACGAAGTGGTCATCATCGACGAGTTCTCGGGCCGCATGATGCCCGGCCGCCGCTACTCGGAAGGCCTGCACCAGGCCCTCGAGGCCAAGGAACAAGTCAAGATCCAGGCCGAAAACCAGACGCTGGCCTCGATCACCTTCCAGAACTATTTCCGCCTCTACAAGAAGCTGGCCGGCATGACCGGTACCGCCGCGACAGAGGCCGAGGAATTCGCCGACATATATAGCCTGGGCGTCACCACGGTGCCGACCAACCTGCCGGTGCAGCGCATCGACGAGGACGACGCCATCTTCCGCACTGCGGAAGAAAAGTTCGACGCCATCGCCGACCTCATCAAGGATTGCCAGGATCGCGGGCAGCCGGTGCTGGTGGGCACGACCTCGATCGAGAAGAGCGAAATGCTCGCCGATATCCTGCGCAAGAAGAACGTCGGGCACATGAACGTGCTCAATGCGCGTCACCACGAGCAGGAAGCCTTCATCGTCGCCGATGCCGGCCTTCCGGGCGCCATCACGATCGCCACCAACATGGCCGGTCGCGGCACCGACATTCAGCTGGGCGGTAATCTCGAAATGCGCATCGAGCGCGAGGCCGGTGAGCTCGAAGGCGAAGCGCGCGAGCAGAAGATTGCCCAGATCAAGGCGAAGATCGCCGAGGACAAGGCCAAGGCCCTCGCTGCCGGTGGCCTGATGGTGATCGGCACCGAACGCCACGAGTCGCGCCGCATCGACAATCAATTGCGCGGTCGCTCCGGCCGTCAGGGCGATCCGGGTCATTCCAAGTTCTACCTGTCGTTGCAGGACGACCTGATGCGCATCTTCCCGGTGGAATCGATGGATTCCATGCTGGGCAAGCTCGGGCTCGAACAGGGCGAAAGCATCACCCATCCGTGGGTCACCAAGGCCATCGAGCGCGCGCAGGGCAAGGTCGAGGCGCGCAACTTCGATATCCGCAAGAACATCCTCAAGTACGACGACGTGATGAACGATCAGCGCAAGGTGATCTTCGAACAGCGTCTCGAATTCATGGACGCGACCGACGTCAGCGAAACCATCACCGAGATGCGCCACGACGTCGTCGCCAACATCGTCGCCAAGGCCATCCCGGCCCGGTCCTTCCCGGAACAGTGGAATACCGAACAGCTCGCCGCCGCAGCCAAGACCTATCTCAACATCGACATTCCCGCTGCCGAATGGGCGCAGGAAGAGGGCATCGATGGCGAGACGGTGGAAGAGCGTATCCGCGAGCAGGCGGATGCCCTTGTGGGTGCGAAGGCGGAAAAATACTCGCCCGAAGTCATGCGCCAGGTCGAAAAGTCCATCCTGCTGCAGTCGGTCGATGGCTTGTGGCGCGAGCACCTCGTGATGCTCGATCACCTGAGCAAGGTCGTGGGCTGGCGCGGCATCGCCCAGCGTGACCCGCTCAACGAATACAAGCAGGAAGCCTACGAGCTGTTCCAGGCCATGCTGGCCAACCTGCGCGAGCTCGTCACCACCCAGATCAGCCATGTCGAGTTGCAGATCCGCCAGCCGGAACCCCCGCGCTCGCCTGATCCGGCCCAGTTGACCGAAACCCATATCGATCCGCTGACCGGCGAGAACGATGCAGCCGGCGACGACGTGGCGAGCCTTGATGGCCTGCCGCCGGTCGATCCGAAGCTGCTCGAAGGGGTGTCGCGCAATGCGCCCTGTCCCTGTGGGTCGGGCAAGAAGTTCAAGCACTGCCACGGCGCGTTCGCCTGAGGCAGAACCGAACAGGGCGACCCCGGGGTCGCCCTTGTTTTTTAGGGGTCAGCAGGTCACGCGGATTTCGGCATAACCGGTCAGGCCCTCGTCGCCGCCCGATGTCACCGCGATGGTGCAGGCCGGGTTGCCCGGCAGCGGGGATGTGCCGCCCGAGGCAACCGACGTCCCGTCGCCCAGCGTGATATAGCCATTGTCGACGACGCTGACCGCCACTTCGGCATTGTGCTCGCAAATGGGGTAGCGGTCGCCCGACGCCACGAGGAGCCGCATGCCCACGGGCAGGCAATCGGCATCGGCATCGGCGCTGGCCGTCGCGGCCGGTGCCGGCGGCGGAGCGACGCCTTCCGCAACTGCCGCGGTGGCAGGCATCGGCACGCCTGACCCGAGAGCACCCTGCTCCAGCGCGCTGAGGCGCGTGTCGATCGTCGTCAGATCATCTGCCGAGGTGGCCGTCCGGGCATAAAGGTCGAGGCTGACCCGCAGCTGCGCCAGTTCGGTCGACAGGCGCAGGATTTCCCGCTGACCTTCCATATGGACATAGGAGGCGGCGCCGATCGCGGCCACGCCAAGGACGAGCCCGCTTGCGGCAAGGATCAGCGGCCATCGATTGCCGCGCTGGCGTCGCACCCCGCGCGATGCGGGGGCTTCGTCCGCAACCGGACGCTGATCCGGGGACAGCGTGATCGAGGCAGCGTCCGGCTTGGGTGCGCTTTCAGGCTGATCCACAATCCACTCTCCGGTTATGCCGCATTGCCCTCCCACCCAAGTGGGGCGGAAGCAGGGCAGGGGCAAAGCCCTGCCGCAAGGCAGTCGCTCCGGCCGCCGCTTAGGGCCGCTGCGCGACCGGCGTGGGCAGCGTCGCAGGCTTGCCGGAGATCACGGGCGCAACATTGGGACTCTGCCCGGGATTGCCGCCGAACATGGTGCCAAAGCCCGAGAAGAAGCCGCTGACGGCGGCCCCGCGCTCCTTGATGGCCAGTTCCTCGGCCGCCTTGCGCTCGGCTGCGGTCTGGGCGGCGGCGGCCTTGTTGGCGAAGTCCGCTTCGTCGGCCTGCAGCTTGGCGCTGAGGGCCGGGTTCTGCACCGAGGGCGGGCAGGGGCCGGCCGCGTCCAGTGCGCCCGAGGAGGCCGGGTTGAAGATGTACTGCTTTTCGCAGACGTCCCACACCGGAGGGGTCTTGGTCAGCTCGAAATAGTCGTGGCCTTCCTTGATGTCCTTCCAGAAGTCCATGTGCGGGCTTGTGGCATGGCGAGCCATGTTGGCCGTGTTCATGCGGAAGGGGAAAATCTGCAGCTGGAAGCTGGTATTGCCACCCTTGAAGGTCTCGCGGGCCAGCGCATAGATTTCGGCGATGCCTTCGTCGGTCATGGCGTAGCAGCCGCGCGACGAACAATCGCCGTGCACCATAAGGTCGGAGCCGGTACGGCCGTGGACACGGTCGAACTTGTTCGGAAAGCCGGTGTTGAACGAGAGATAGTAGCTCGAGCGCGGGTTCATCAGGCCGGGCGTGATCGTATAGAAGCCCTCGGGGCTCTGACGGTCGCCTTCCTTGAATTTTGGTCCGAGGTCGCCCGAATAGGCGCAGATTTCGTAGGACTTGAAGTGCTTGTAGGTGCCGGTGGCGGTCTTTTTCCAGACTTCGAGAACCGACTCCTCCTTGAAGATGCGGATTACCATGCCTTCGGATGGGGATGATCCCATGCTGCGCAGGCCCTGCACTACGCCACCGGACAGGGGCTGGTTGTGGCGGTTGTCGCCGCCCTTGACGAAATTGGAGCAGGCGGCCAGGCCCACGGCCAGCCAACACAGGATGATGATCGCGCCAAGGCGATGAAAGAAGTTCGCAGTCAAGACAATCCAGCCCGTCACTGAAGCGCGCCCGCATGGGGCAATAGGTTAGCGCAATATGAGCCCATGCAGTGAACGAAGCCTTTACCACGCCGCCGACAGGGCCGGAAGCGGGGGCAGTTCACGCGCATGTGTAGGGAAAGGATGGCCGGGCAAATGCCCGGCGCCTTGGGGCAGAACTAGAGATTGGTGCCGATGGCGAGGAATTTTTCGCGACGGTGTTCGCGCGTTTCGAGGCGCGACTTGCCGGCGAAATCCTTCAGGAAGGTATCGAGGGCGCCACGGGTGGCATCCATCACGGCCGCCTGATGGCGATGGGCGCCGCCGGCCGGCTCGTGGATGATGCCGTCGATGACGCCGAAGCCGAGAAGGTCCTGCGCCGTGATCTTCTGGGCGGTTGCCATGTCCTGCGCGCGGGCCGCGTCGCGGAACAGGATCGAGGCGCCGGCTTCGGGCGAAATCACCGAATAGATCGCGTTTTCCAGCATCAGCACGCGGTTCGCCGTGGCGATGGCGATGGCACCGCCCGATCCGCCTTCGCCGATGATGATGGCGATGTTGGGAACGCCAAGTTCCAGGCCTTTTTCGGTCGAGCGGGCGATGGCCTCGGCCTGGCCGCGTTCTTCCGCGCCGATGCCGGGATAGGCGCCGGCCGTATCGACAAACGATATGACCGGAATCGAGAAGCGGTCAGCCATGTCCATGATGCGGACGGCCTTGCGATAGCCCTCGGGATTGGCCATGCCGAAATTATGCTTGAGACGGGTCTCGGTCGAGTTGCCCTTCTCCTGTCCGAGCACGGCAACCGGCATGCCGTTGAAGCGGCCGAAGCCTGCCTGCAGGGCTGCGTCTTCGCCGTACTTGCGATCGCCGGCCAGCGGCGTCCATTCCGTGATCAGCGAGCGCACATAGTCCGAAAAATGCGGGCGCTGCGGGTGGCGCGCGACCTGCGTCTTCTGCCAGGGCGTGAGCTTGCGATAAATCTCGACCAGCGCCTCGTCGGCGCGGGCGGACAGCCGGTTGACCTCTTCGTCGATGGACACGGCCTGGTCGGTCTGTGCCAGCGATTTCAGTTCAACGATCTTGGCTTCAAGATCGGCGACCGGCTTTTCAAAATCGAGATAAGACTGCATCCCACCGCCCGTAAGGGTCATTGTTCCGGCAAGGCCATGCGGCCCATGCGTGATGGCCGCTGCTCTTGCCCTTTAAAGTGGCCGGAAAGTGGCGACGGAGCAATGGCAAGTCAAGCTCTGGGCGCGAAATGGTTGGTATTTCGTTCGCCCGGGTCAGCCTTCGGCCAGCGGATGGTGGCTTTCCACGAGGCTGCGCAGCTTTTCGTCCAGAACGTGGGTGTAGATCTGGGTTGTGGAAATATCGGCGTGTCCGAGCAGCATCTGTACGACGCGAAGGTCGGCGCCGCCGGACAGCAGATGACTGGCAAAGGCATGGCGAAGCACATGCGGGGCCACGCGTGACGACGAAATTCCGGCACGGCCGGCCAGTCCCTTGAGGTCCCGTGCGAAGACCTGGCGCGACAAATGTCCGTCTTCGCCCTTGGCCGGGAACAGGTAGGGGCCCGGCTCCAGCTTGGCCACCCAATGACGCACAGCGTCCCTGGCGCGGTCGTTCACGGGCACCACGCGATCCTTGTTGCCCTTGCCTGTCACAGTCAGGAAGGCGCCTTCCCGCATCACGGCGGCGCGCTTGAGGCCAACCAGCTCCGACACGCGCAGGCCCGATGCGTAAAGCAGTTCGAGCAACACATAGAGCCGTTGCGCGGCCATTTGTTTGGCAGGGTCGGCGTCGGCATTGGCTTCCGCTTCGGCCAGGGTCAGCAGGCGATCGACTTCGGCAACCGACAGAATTTTGGGAAGGGCGCGCCGCGCCTTGGGACTGGCGACGATGCGCGTCGGGTCGTCGCTGCGCAGGCTGTCGGCACAGAGAAACTTGTGGAATTGCCGGACTGCCGACAGGTGGCGCGCCGTCGACGAGGCCGAGAGGCCTTCGTTGTCCAGGTCCTCGAGCCAGGCGGTTACGGTATCCCGATCGGCAGTCAGCAGGGTCTTGCCCTTGTGCGCGACGAAATCGGCGTAGTGGGTCAGGTCGCGGCGATAGGCTTCAATCGTATTGGCCGCGGCGCCGCGTTCGGCGCTCATCATTTCGAGAAAGCTCGATACCAGGTGTCCGCTCATTGCCCGGTGCTGGGCTGGGATGTGACATTGGGCTGCGGAAGGTTGTTGGCGCCGGGCCGCGCCGCCTCCGTCTCGCCAAGCAATTCGCGGGTCGGAATGCGCTGATTGACTTCCTTGGGCGTCGGCTCGACGAAGGTCACGAGTGCAAACATGCCCGCGTAAACCAGACCGCCTAGAAAGAGCAGGGTGATGAGAAGGCGGATGAGCGAGGGCATGGCAAATTCCCGGCGTGTCTTGAAAGGCAAAACCTAGCGGCAAATGGTTGCCGTTCTGTTGTGCCCAGTGTCGCCCAATGCCTTGCACGGGATCAACCACCGCGCTCCAAGCTTGACAGCTTGGGCCGCGCCCGGTTGATAGCGGCCAAGAGCGGAGGGCGCGGCAGGTGAGCAAGACCGATGGCGGTGGACGGCAGGGCCGGGCCAAGGCGCTGGCCAACCGGCTGGGCGGTCGGCCGCTCGTTCTCGTCGGCATGATGGGGGCCGGTAAGACCACAGTCGGGCGCCGGCTGGCGGCGCGCCTCGGACGCCAGTTCATCGACAGCGACGAGGAAATCGAGCGCGCAGCGCAGATGAGCATTCCCGAAATCTTCGAGCAGCGCGGCGAGGGCGAGTTTCGCGCCGGCGAGATGCGGGTCATTGCCCGGCTGCTCAAGGAACAGGACATCGTGCTGGCCACCGGTGGCGGTGCCTTCGTCAACCTGGATACCCGCGCCCTGGTCAAGGCCGAGGCGATTTCGGTCTGGCTCAAGGCCGATCTCGACGTGCTGTTCGAGCGCGTGTCGCGGCGATCGAACCGGCCCCTGCTCAAGACTGCCGACCCCAGGGGCACGCTCGAAAAGCTGATCGAGGATCGCTATCCCATCTACGCCGAAGCCGACGTCACCGTCCTCAGCCGTGACGTGCCGCAGGACAATGTCGCTGCCGACGTCATCGGCGCGCTGCTCGACCACCTCAAGACCCGATAGGCAAGTTCATGGCCCAGATCGACCACACAGTCCACGTTGCCCTGGGCGAGCGCGCCTACGACATCCTGATCGGGCCCAGGCTGATCGACGAGGCCGGGGCGATCCTGGCTGAAAAGTTTCCCGGACGCCGCTATGGCATCGTCACCGACGAGACCGTGGCCGAGGCGCAATTGCCGCGGCTCGTGGCTGGTCTCGAGGCCGCCGGTCTCTCCTATGGCACCATAGTGCTGCCAGCGGGGGAGGCGACCAAGTCCTATGCCATGCTCGAGCGCGTGGTCGAAGGCCTCCTCGCGGCCAGGCTCGAACGCGGTGACCTCGTCATCGCTCTGGGGGGCGGGGTCATCGGCGATCTTGCCGGCTTTGCCGCGTCGATCACCCGCCGCGGCATGGATTTCGTGCAGATTCCCACCTCGCTGCTGGCCCAGGTGGACTCGTCGGTGGGCGGCAAGACCGGCATCAATTCGCCGCATGGCAAGAATCTCGTCGGCGCCTTTCACCAGCCCAAGCTGGTGCTGGCCGACCTTTCGGCCCTCGATACGCTCAGCGCCCGCCAGTTCGCCGCAGGCTATGCGGAAGTGGTCAAGTACGGGCTGATCGACGATCCTGATTTCTTCGAGTGGCTCGAGGCCAACAGGGCCGAAATCTTTGCCGGTGGCCCGGCGCGCGGCGAGGCCATCGCCCGCTGCTGCGCCCACAAGGCGCGGGTGGTGATCGAGGATGAGAAGGAAATGGGTGTTCGCGCCCTGCTCAATCTCGGTCACACATTCGGGCATGCGCTGGAAAAGGACACGGGCTATTCCGACCGCCTGCTGCATGGCGAAGGCGTCGCCATCGGCATGGTGCTGGCGCACGGCTTCTCCTGCAGGCTGGGCCTCGCGCCGGGCCAGGACAGCGGCCGGGTCGCGGCACACTTGAAGCTGGCGGGCCTGCCCACCACATTGGCTGATATCCCCGGAACGCTCGGCTCGACCGATACCCTGATGGCGGCGATCGCGCAGGACAAGAAGGTTTCGCGCGGGGCGCTGACCTTCATCCTCACCCGCGGCATCGGGCAGGCGTTCATCGAGAAGAACGTCGATCCCGACCAGGTTCGGGGATATCTCGAAGAGATGCGTGCGCTCTAGGCGGCCGGCAAAACCTCGATGGCCAGGGCGTGCACCCGGGCCTTCAATTCTGCTTCAAGCGCATCCATCACCGCACGGTGTTGCGCAACGCGGCTCATCCCGTCAAAATTGCGGGTCGCGATTCTGACACGAAAATGGGTTTCACCACCCTCCCGCCAGCCGGCGTGACCATGGTGGGACATGGATTCGTCGATCACCTCCAGTTGGGTGGGCGCGAATTTTTCGGTGAGCTTGGCGTGGATCGTGTCCGTCATGGACATGGGCTTTCGCCTTTCAAAAACGTCTGTAAAAGAACTAGCTAGGCACGATGAAACTGCAATCCAAGCTCTTCGACAACATTCGCATCCGTTCGCGCCGGGATGAAAAGCCCGAGCCTGTGGACGCGGTCTGCGATTGGGAAGGCTGCGAGGAACCCGGTGAGTTCAAGGCGCCCAAGGGCGTGCGGTCGGAGGGGCAATATCACACCTTCTGCCTCGAGCATGTGCGTCACTACAACAAGGCGTTCAATTATTTTGCCGGCATGAGCCCGGATGAGCTGGAAGAAGCGCTGCATGCCCCGCCCAAGGCGGAGTCGCGGTCGAGCTTTGCCACCGGCAATCCGAATACGGCGCGTGCCGCCGCTGGCCGTGGCAACGCGCAACTGGGCGACAAATACGGTGATCCCTTCGGCGTTTTCGCCCGCTACCGCTATCAGCAGTCCAAGCGTCCGGCTGCCGAACGCGTCAAGCCGCTCAACGAGCCGGACCGCCGGGCGCTGGAAACGCTGGGCTTCACGCGCCATGCCAAGTCCGACGAGATCAAGGCCGCCTACAAGGATCTGGTCAAGAAGCACCATCCGGACGTCAATGGCGGCGATGCTTCGTCCGAAGAGCGCCTGCGTTCGGTGATCGCCGCCTATACCCACCTCAAGAAGCAGGGCTTCGTGGTGCGCTGAAACCCGCTGCGGCGGCTAGTGCGTCACGCCATCCCCAGGCTACCCGGCTCGTCACAATGCTGCTATAGAGCCACCGCCTTTCAGAATTTCTTTCCGACCTTCCAAGAGCCCGACCATGACCGAATTCGCCAATCTGCCCGACCACGAATACAGCGCGCGGGAAATCTTCGGCATCGATACCGACATGAAGGTCATGGGCTACAAGGATCGCACCGACCACGTGCCGCCCGTCGACCCCGACTATCTGTTCGATCGCAATACCACGCTGGCCATCCTCGCCGGCTTTGCCTTCAACCGTCGTGTCATGGTCCAGGGCTACCACGGCACCGGCAAGTCGACCCATATCGAGCAGGTCGCGGCGCGCCTCAATTGGCCGCTGGTCCGCGTCAATCTCGACAGCCACGTGTCGCGTATCGACCTTGTCGGCAAGGACGCCATCGTTCTCAAGGACGGCAAGCAGATCACCGAATTCCGCGACGGCATCCTGCCCTGGGCCGTGCAGAACAATGTCGCGCTGGTCTTTGACGAATACGATGCCGGCCGTCCGGACGTGATGTTCGTGATCCAGCGCGTTCTGGAGCAGTCGGGTCGCCTGACCCTCCTCGACCAGAACCGCGTGATCGTGCCGCATCCGGCTTTCCGCCTGTTCTCGACCACCAATACCATTGGTCTGGGTGATACGTCGGGTCTCTATCACGGCACGCAGCAGATCAATCAGGGCCAGATGGACCGCTGGAGCATCGTGACGACGCTCAACTACCTGCCGCACGACAAGGAAGTCGGCATCGTCCTGGCCAAGAACAAGGCCTATGGCGAGAGCGAGAAGGGCAAGAAGCAGGTCGCCAACATGGTGCGCCTGGCCGATCTCACGCGCTCGGCCTTCATCAATGGCGATATCTCCACGGTCATGTCGCCGCGCGGTGTCATCACCTGGGCCGAAAATGCCGTGATCTTCGGTGGCGATATCGGCTTTGCCTTCCGCCTCACCTTCCTCAACAAGTGCGACGAACTCGAACGCCCCGTCGTGGCCGAGTTCTACCAGCGCGTGTTCGGCGAAGACCTGCCGGAATCGTCCGCTAACCTCGCCGTCATGGCTTAGTGTCGTAAGGCCCCCTCATCCGGCCTTCGGCCGGCCTCTCCCCCAAGGGAGAGGTGAAGGGGGCACCGAGTTTCTTGCCTTTCCCTTGGGGGAGAGGTCGCCGCGCAAGCGGCGGGTGAGGGGGCCTTCCTCACAATCGGCGAGCGTAATCATGGCAATTCCTCCGCGCAGCAAGCCCAACAAGCCCGACCAGACCCAGGCCTTCAAGTCGGCCATGGGCGCCACGGTGCGTGCGATCGGTGGCAAGGCCGACCTGGAAGTGACCTTCACCGCCGATCGGCCGTTGCTCACCTCGGATCGGGCGCGCCTGGCAAACCTGCCGCGCCTGCCCACCAGGCGTGACATCGCCATTGCCCGCGGCCAGGGCGACGCCATGGCCATGCGCCTTGCCAGCCACGATGCCGATGCTCACCGCAAGCGCAGCCCGATGGATCCGCAGGCACGCGCGGCATTCGACGCGCTGGAGCAGGCGCGCGTGGAGTCGCTCGGCTGCATCCGCATGCCGGGCATGGTGGGCAATATCCATGAAATGCTGGAAGACCGGCTGTTCCGCGCCAATTTCGCCGAGGTCGATGCCAAGGACGATGCGCCGCTGGCCGAGGCCCTGGGCCTGATCCTGCGCGAGAAACTGGCCGGCGTGGAGGTCCCGCCCTCCGGTCACGCGCTTGTCGACCTGTGGCGCAAGGAAATTGAATCCAAGGCCGGCACCTCCATCGATGCGCTGATCGACACCTATGAGGACCAGGACGCCTTCTCGAAGGCCGCCCGCAAGGTGCTGCGCGACCTCAACCTCATCGCCGAAAGCGATATGCAGGATCCTGCCGACAGCGACGAAGAGGCGGCCGAGGACAGCCAGCCCGAGCAGGCGCAGGGCGCCGATCAGGCTCAGGAGCAGGGTGACGGCGAAAACGAGCAGTCGGAAAGCGAAGAGGACCAGCAGGCCGGCGAAAGCGAAGAGACCGGCGACGTCGAAGGCATGGAGGCCGACATGGCCGACAGCGACGACGATGCCGAGGCAGAGGCCGGCGAAGATGCGCCGATGCCACCGCCCGCCAAGGACGGCGGCGAACGTCTCTCGAACCAGTTCAACTACAAGGTCTTCACGCAGAAGTACGACGAGATCGTCAAGGCCGCCGAACTCTGCCCGCCCGACGAACTCGACCAGTTGCGGGCGCTGCTCGACAAGCAGCTCGAAAACCTCGCCGGTGCAGTGGCGCGGCTTGCCAACAAACTGCAGCGCCGCCTGATGGCCAAGCAGAACCGGAGCTGGCAGTTCGATCTCGAGGAAGGGCTGCTCGACACCGCGCGCCTCACCCGCGTTGTCACCGATCCGTTGCAGGCCCTCAGCTTCAAGGTCGAGAACGACACCGATTTCCGCGACACCGTCGTGACCCTCCTGATCGACAATTCCGGCTCCATGCGCGGCCGCCCGATCACCATCGCGGCGATCTGCGGCGACATTCTCGCGCGCACGCTCGAGCGGTGCGGCGTGAAGGTGGAAATCCTCGGGTTCACGACGCGCGCCTGGAAGGGCGGCAAGTCGCGCGAAGCCTGGCTCGAAGCCAATCGCCCGGCCAATCCCGGCCGCGTCAATGATATCAGGCACATCATCTACAAGGCCGCCGACGAGCCCTGGCGCCATGCCCGCCGCAATCTGGGCCTCATGATGCGCGAAGGTCTCCTCAAGGAGAACATCGACGGTGAGGCGCTCGAATGGGCGCGCAAGCGCCTGATGGCACGGCCCGAGCAGCGTCGCATCCTCATGGTGATCTCCGACGGCGCTCCGGTCGATGACTCGACCCAGAGCGTCAATGCCGGCAACTATCTGGAAGCGCACCTGCGCCAGGTGATCGAGGACATCGAAACCCGCTCGCCGATCCAGCTGGTGGCCGTCGGCATCGGCCACGACGTGACGCGCTATTATCGCCGCGCCGTGACGCTGCTCGATGCCGAGGAGCTGGCCGGCGCGCTCACTGACGAGCTGGCAGCGCTCTTTGACGAGGAAATGCCCGCTCAGGCCCGGCGTCGGGGCCGGGGATGATCTGCCGCGTCGCGCTTGTCGCTGCCCTGCTGCTTCCGGTGGTCCCCGCGGGGGCCGTGGATGCGACGGTCAGCGCCGCGCCGGTGACGCGGTTCAGGGGTGCCGATCTCGACCAGCCGGTGGATAGGCTCATCTTCCGCGGCGGCATGACGCTGCAAAGCCCCGACGATACGTTCGGCGGCTTGTCGAGCGTATCCCAGACGGGCGCCGATCAGCGCGTCAGTTTCGTCACCGACAGGGGCAATTTCGTTGCCGGACAACTGGCCTATGACGAGGCCGACCGTTTGATCGGCTTCATCGGCGTCACCATCGAGCCCATGCGCAACTCGGCCGGCGACGTGCTGCCCCGTCAGTATGCGCGCGATGCCGAGGGCATGGACACGATCTGGCGCGACGGCGTGCCCGTGGCGGTGCGCGTGGGGTTCGAGCACCTGACGCGGGTTGCCGATTTCGCCATTACGGACGGGCGCCCGGGCGGTGCGGCGCGTGAAGTGCCCATTCCGCAGTGGCTGACCGACCTGCGCACCAATGAGTCCATCGAGTCGGTCTGCATCGCGCCCGAGGCGTCGCCGATTGCCGGATCGACGCTCCTGCTCACCGAAGAGGCGCTGGACGAGGACGGCAATCATCGCGGGGAATTCCTGGGCGTCAACGACAAGGGGCCCGTGACCTATGTCAATAGCCCGATCGTCAATCCTACCGACTGCAAGTTCCTTCCCAACGGCGACCTGCTTGTGCTCGAGCGGGGGGTGTCACTCTTCGCCTTCGTCATGAACCTCCGGCGCGTTCCCGCCGATCAGGTGAAGCCGGGCAATCTGATGAAGGGCGAGCTGCTGCTCTCGGCGCAGGGCGGCGAGATCGACAACATGGAAAGCCTCATGGTGCATCAGACGCCCGGCGGCGAAACGCGCATCCTCATCGGCTCGGACAATAATTTCAACGACTGGCAGCGCACCCTGATCCTGGAATTCGCGCTGCCCGAGTAGTTCCCACCGGGCCTCCCCCCGAAAGGCGGGGAGCGGCCGGCCCGTGCGTAAGCAAAATATCGAGACGAACGCGATGCGCTCCTCCCCCTTCGTCAGGGGGAGGTTGGGTGGGGTCCTGCGACTACGCCGCCACTGGAATCCGCTTCAGCACGAGATCGCGGACGGTCTTGTAGGGCGCGAGCATCAGCACCGCCATCACCAGCTTGACCAGGAAGTCTCCGAGGGCGAGCGACTGCCAGAGTTCCACCTCGGGGCCGACGCCGAGCAGCGGAGCGGGGAAGGCAAGCGAGGAATCCTCGAGCCCGAAGAAGCTGTCGATGCCGGCAAAGGCCGGCGCCATGGCCAGCGAAAAGAAGATCGCCGTGTCCAGCGCCGACGAGAACAGCGACGAGAACATCGGCGCGTGCCACCAGGCGCCATTGCGCAGCCGGTGGAAGATCGAAATGTCGAGCATCTGCGCGACCAGGAAAGCCGAGCCCGAAGCAATGGCAATGCGCGGCGTCGCCAGCCAGATCGAGAGGATCACCGCAACCACAAAGCCTGCCACGACCACGAGGCGGGCCCGTTGCGGCCCGAAGGCGCGATTGGAGAGGTCGGTGACGAGAAAGGCCACGGGGTAGGTGAAAGCACCCCAGGTGAGGATGTCACCGAGATTGATGCCCCCCAGCGTCACACCGACTGGAAATTGCACGAGAACGTTGGAGGCGGCGACCACGGCCACCATGGCGGCAACGGCCACCAGGAAACGAGACAGCATCGGACTGTACCTTTAATTGTCCGCGGCCGGCAGGAGACCGGTGCGGATGTCGTCATTTAGCAGGAAATTCCCGCCATCGTCACTACCCGGCTTGACCGGGTAGTCCAGGGGGCGCTGTCGCATCGTCTGGATTGCCCGGTCAAGCCGGGCAATGACGAAGGTGGAGACCCCAAAACAAAACCGCGCGGCGGTTGCCCGCCACGCGGTCGAAACTGGTCTGGAAAACCGCTTAGCCGGCGAGAGCGGCGCGGACTTCCTTCTTGATGCCCAGAGCCAGCGGCGACAGGTCGGCGTCGTCCTGCTTGATCAGGAAGGCATCGAGGCCACCGCGGTGCTCGACGGTGCGCAGTGCTGCAGCGGAGACGCGCAGCTTGACCGGACGGTTCAGCGCTTCGGAGAGCAGCGTGACGTTGATGAGGTTGGGAAGAAAACGGCGGCGGTGACGGTTGAGGGCGTGCGAAACGGTGTTGCCCATCAAAACGCCCTTGCCGGTAAGCTCGCAGCGACGTGCCATTGGTGATATCCTTGTTTGTGTAAAGGTCCTGCGTGGCGGGATCGTCCCGCTACGGGCCTCGATTGTGATGAAATCCCGCGCTCTTTAGAGAATTGGGGGCTGCGCGTCAACCCGAGCGCCGATTCAAGCGCCCGCGAGCGCCTTGCTTCAGCCCCGAGGGAGCGGCACCTTCTGACGATCCAGTGATTCGTTTGCCCGCCGGGATGCGCGGGCATCCTGCAGCCGAGAAGACCCAACGTGATCCGACCCGCCCTCGCACTCTTCACCGTGCTCGCCCCGCTCGCCGTCCACGCAGCCGAGGTGGACGCGCGCGCCAGTTACGTCGTCACCGTGGGTGGTATCAACGTGGCGCTGGTCGATGTCGGGCTCACCGACAATGGGCGGCAATACGGGCTGGATGTGTCGGCGCGGGTCGCCGGCCTCGGAACGGTCGTCGCGAGCGGCACCGCCAATGCCAAGGCGACCGGCTCTTCCTCCGGATCGACGCTGCAGTCGGAGACGTTCGCGCTCGAGACCAAGGCCAATGGCGAGACCTTCAACGTCAATGTCGGTTATGACGGCCGCAATGTCAGCACGTTCCAGGTCAATCCGCCGGTGCTCGATTCCTACGACCGGATCCCGCTCGAGCGTCGCCACCTCAATGGCGTGGGCGATTTTCTGTCGGCTTTCGTGATCAAGGGGACGGCCCTCGACCGCAGCCTCTGCGACCGCACGCTCAAGATTTTCACCGGCGTCGAGCGCTTCGACATCAAGATGGGCTTTCTCGACAATGACGAGGCCACGTCACCGCGGACCGGCTACCAGGGTCCCCTCGTTGCCTGCTCGGTCGATTACCAGCCGATCTCCGGCCATTTCGAAAGCTCGGAAATGACAACCTACATGGCTGAGACCAGCCGGATGATCCTGTGGTACGCGCCGCTCGGGCAGACCGGTTACTTCATTCCCTACCGCGTCAACATCGGCACCAGCATGGGCGACCTGTCGATCGTCCTGACCCGCGCCCAGAGCTGACGCTCGACCCACTGTCCCGTAATCGGACGGTCAAAAGCTTTTTTGACAATTTTGCAGTTTTAGGTGGCCGCAGCACGCGGGGCCAAAGGTTAACCTATGGTCAGCAAGTACCCGCGCAGACGCTAAGTTTCCGTCAGCATCTGACCGGTAAACGTCAAATTTAACCGCATATTCATGGGTTTTAACCGGTTTCCTACCTAGGACGCTGGCTGTGCCGCGCCATAGCCCCGTGGCCGGTCGAGACGTACCATATGTGGTGGAGAACAAACCTGCATTGGTGATTCAGGCCCGATTCTGTCTCCGTTCGTTCCGGGTTTGGTTCAATGGTAAAGGTCCGCGCCGGTCCGGGAACATTAATGTTCCAAAATGATTCAAGGACTTACACTCTCACCTGGTGTGGCCGGGTACGCATATCATTCGTGGATCCCGTCATGGGAACGAGGGGTCTTGCGCTGAAGGCAGCGACGCCGGAAGCTTCGCAGATGTGCCAATCCGAGACGTCAACCGGATTTATCGTCAATGCCCGCAGCAAAAGCCCAGGCGGTCCTGGGCGGACCGAATAAAAATTCAAAAAATGTCGGTGTGCGAGAGGTTTACCTCCTGTTCAGGTTTGCGTCTCCCAGCGCCAGTTTAACCCATTAGCAATCAATCTGAAGCATTTGGCCCCCTCAAGGACGAACTGCTGGCACCATTAGGCGTGAGTTGCGTATTGCCTTGGTTTCTCACCACCATATCTAGCCGTGAACAAAACAGGATTGCGCGCTTCGCGTCGATTCGGTTCTGTTTCGTTCCTATTTCGTTCTGTCGTTGAATTGTCGTGGCGATTTGGTGACAAAACTGTCCTTTGCTGGGACAAGTCCGTGATGCCCCTCGCAAGCGTGGCGCGGACATCCTAGATAGGAAGCAATGAGCTTTTCTCCCGCCCACACGGTCAAGGCGATCCTTGGCCCGACCAACACCGGCAAGACCTATTATGCGATCGAGCGCATGCTGGCCCATCCCACGGGGATGATTGGCCTGCCGCTGCGCCTGCTTGCCCGCGAGGTGTACCAGCGCGTCGTGGAGCGGGTCGGTGAACAGGCCGTGGCGTTGATTACCGGCGAAGAGCGCATCGTGCCGGTTAAGCCGCGATACTGGGTGGCGACAGTGGAAGCCATGCCGATGGATATTCACGTTGATTGCGTTGCCATCGACGAAATCCAGACGGCCATCGATTTCGATCGCGGCCATGTCTTTACCGACCGCATCCTGAAGGCGCGCGGCTTTCATGAAACGCTGCTGCTTGGTTCGGGCACCATGGCCAATGTGGTCAAAAAGCTCGTCCCGCATGTCGAAATTATCGACCGGCCGCGCTTCTCGCAGCTTACCTATGCCGGCTCCAAAAAGATTTCCCGGCAGCCGCCGCGCTCCGCCATTGTCGCATTTTCAGCGCGGCAGGTTTACGCCATCGCCGAGCTGATCCGTCGCGAGCGGGGCGGCGCTGCCGTGGTCATGGGGGCGCTCAGCCCGCGCACCCGCAATGCCCAGGTCGAGCTCTACCAGAACGGCGATGTCGATTTCCTCGTGGCCACCGACGCCATCGGCATGGGCCTCAACCTCGACATCCACCACGTCGCCTTTGCCGACGACACCAAGTTCGATGGCCACCAGTCCCGGCCGCTGACGCCGGCAGAACTGGGACAGATCGCCGGACGGGCAGGGCGGCACAGGCACAACGGCACGTTCGGCGTCACCGGTGGCACCGAGAATTTCGACGAGGAACTGGTCGTCCAGCTCGAAACGCACGACTTCGAACCGGTGCGGCAGGTGCAATGGCGCAACAGCAAGCTCGATTTCTCTTCCATCGAGCGTCTGCGCCACTCGCTCGAGGAGCCGCCTGAGGATCGTACGTTAACCCGCGTGCCCGTCGCCAAGGATCAGCACGCGCTCGAATTCGTCGCGCGCAATGAGGCCGGAGCGCTGGCGCGTGGCCATGATGCGGTCAAACTGCTCTGGGAATGCTGCCAGATTCCCGACTATCAGGGGATATCACCGGCCGCTCACGGCGAAATCGTCACCCGGATCTATTCGGATTTGAAACGAAATGGATCGGTCAAGGCAGACTGGATTGCCGAGCAGGTGCGGTTTTGCGACAATGCGGAGGGCGACATTGACACACTCAGCAATCGGATCAAGCAAATCCGGACCTGGACCTTTGTCGCGAACCGCAAAAACTGGCTTGAAGACCCTACCTATTGGCGCGAAAAGACGCGAGACATTGAAGACCGCCTGAGTGACGCTCTGCATGAGCGACTCACGCAACGGTTCGTCGATCGGCGCACCAGCGTGTTGCTCCGCCACCTGAAAGACAAACGTATGGTATCTCCCGAAATTAACGAGCGCGGCGAAGTCAGGCTGGAAGGCCATCTCATCGGCACGCTCGAAGGCTTCCGCTTCACCTTGGCCCGCAACGATGGCGACGTGGACGCCAAGGGTTTGCGCAGCGCAGCCGACTCGGTGGTCGCCCCGGAGATAGGCCATCGTGCCGAACGGCTCGCCGGTTCGCCAAATGAAGAATTCGTGTTGGCCACCGATGGTCGACTGCGCTGGCGCGGCGAGATCGTGGCCGAACTGGCCGAGGGTGACAGCCTCTATCGTCCGCGCATCATCATGCTGGCCGACGAGACGCTGACCGGCCCGGATCTGGAAAAGGTTCAGGATCGCCTCTCGCTCTGGCTGCGCCATCACATCAACACCGTGCTCGAGCAGGTGATGACCCTTGAGGCGCCGGCCGACATTGACGGTACGGCCCGGGGCTTGGCCTATCAGCTGTTCGAGAATATCGGGCTCCTGCCGCGCTCAGCTGTCGCCGACGAGGTCAAGGGCCTCGACCAGGATGTGCGTGGCAAGCTGAGGAAACTCGGCATCAAGTTCGGCGCCTATCACCTCTACCTGCCGCTTTCGCTCAAGCCCGCGCCGCGCGAACTTGCCCTTATCCTGTTTGCACTCAAACACGGCGGCATTCGCCAGCCCGGCGTCACCGATATCCCGCATATCGTGCTTTCGGGCCGCACCTCTTTCGTGGTCGATCCAGAAGTCGACGCGCGCCTCTACGAGGTCGCGGGCTTCAAGGTCGCCGGCGGTCGCGCCGTGCGCGTCGATATCCTTGAACGTCTAGCCGATATCATTCGTCCGTTGATCGCCATCGATGCGGGCCGTCCGTATGCGGGCGACCTGCCTGCGGGCGCGGCTGAAGGCAATGGTTTCCGCGTCACCGTGGAAATGACCAGTCTGCTGGGCTGCTCGGGCGAGGATTTCGCCTCGATCCTCACGTCACTGGGTTATCGTGTCCGCCGCACTCCCAAGACTGCCGCCGCCGTTCCGGCAGAAGCGTCGGCCGAAGTGCCCGCGCTGGAGGCTTCGCTCGATGCTGTGGCCGCAACCGTCGACCCTGTCGACGAACCTGCCGTGATTGAACCACCGGCGCCGCTTCCCGATGTCGCGGAGGGTGCGGTGCCCGATGCCGCGCCGGCCGATGCTGCTCCCGCGGAGCCCGAATTCGACGAGGTATGGTTTCCGGGTCGTCGCAACAGCGAACAGCGGCGCCATGAGCCGCGTGGTCGCCGCGATAGCGACGCCGAAGGCCAGCAGGGCCGTCGCAACGATCGTGCGCGGCCATCGGGCAAGGGCCCACGCCGTCCCGAAGGCGAGGTGCAGGACCTGAGCAAGGCCCGTCATCTTCAAAAGGGCAAGGGACGTCCGGACAACCGGCGCCCGGACGACCAGAAGGGCGAGCGCGCGCGGTTCCAGCCACAGCGGGAAGAGCGCAAGGAAAAGGCTTTCGATCCCGACAGCCCCTTTGCCAAGCTGATGGCGCTCAAGGCGCCCAAGGGCCAGTAGCGATTGGCAGGGCCGGGCGACATACCGCTTCGCAAGGAGCGGCTCGACCGGTTCCTGTTCTTCTCGCGCGCCGTCAAGTCGCGCACCCTGGCGCAGAAAATCATCGAAGGCGGTGCGGTCCGTGTCAATTCAGAACGCACCGATCGTACCGACCATAAGGTTGGCGCGGGTGACGTGCTCACCATGTCTATCCATGGACGCATCGTCGTCTGGCGCATACTCGATCCCGGCACGCGGCGGGGACCCGCCAGCGAAGCACACGGCCTTTACGAGGACATGTCTCCGGCTCCGATGCCGCGTACTGCGCTTTCCCCCTACGATGCGACCATTGCCGAACGCTCTCCAGGCGCCGGACGGCCGACGAAAAAAGAGCGGCGCGAGGTCGATCGCCTGCATGGATCCGACGAGGAATAGGCAGTCGTTTCCCGGCGGCGGCCAGATGCGCCAAACCGTCTCCCTCGACAGCCTTGCGAGTGCGAAGAAAACGGTTTAGCACCGAACGCGTTGAGACAGGTGGGCTGACCTGCCCCAAGGGTCAGGCCGCGCACAAACGGGATCGCCTCCTAGATGACCTACATCGTCACCGACAATTGCATCGCCTGCAAATATACCGACTGCGTGGAAGTGTGTCCGGTGGACTGCTTCTATGAGGGCGAGAACATGCTGGTGATTCACCCGGACGAGTGTATCGACTGTGGTGTCTGCGAGCCCGAATGCCCGGCCGAAGCCATCAAGCCCGACACCGAAAGCGGTCTGGACGAGTGGCTCGAACTCAACCGCAAGTTCTCGGTGGCATGGCCTAATCTAACGGAACGGCGCGATCCGTTGCCCGAAGCAAAAGACCGCGATGGCGAGGCTGGAAAGCTTGAAAAGTATTTCTCCGAGGCCCCCGGCGAAGGCGACTGATGCGCCTCAACTAACGCGAAAAATCCAGACGTGACAATCTGTTGTCACTGTCTCACCACATATGGCCGTCCGCCGGGCGGCCCGTTCGCACTGGTGTGATTCGTTCTTTTTGATTCTGCTGAAAAATTGTGCTATGGTCTCACCATATGCAGTTGAGCCCGTCACCCAGCACGTGCCGTAAGGCACGATTTTTTTGACACCAGACAGTGTGGATGCATGACGTTCCGGCAAAGCGGTTCCGGAGCGACATGGGGTTTGACTGCGCGATGCGCCCGGGTTGGGCGCCAAACGAGTAGGAATGGCAGGTCCTTGCCGCAAGGAACCGGCCATTTGGGGCGTCAATAAGGAGTTCCAGCATATGGTAGCCAAGAAGCAGCAGCAGCGGCTCGGGTTCAAGACGGGTGAACACGTGGTTTATCCCGCCCATGGCGTCGGCATGATCACCGCCATTGACGAGCAGGAAGTCGCTGGCCTGGTTTTGGAGCTGTTCGTCATCAGCTTCGAGCAGGACAAGCTGACCCTTCGCGTACCCGTGGCCAAGGTCAAATCTGTCGGCATGCGCAAGCTGGCCGAGGAAGACGAAGTGAACAAGGCTCTCGACACGGTCACCGGCCGTGCCCGCGTCAAGCGCACCATGTGGTCGCGCCGCGCCCAGGAATATGAAGCCAAGATCAATTCAGGCGACCTGATCGCCATTTCCGAAGTGGTCCGCGATCTGTACCGTTCCGAAGAGCAGCCCGAGCAGTCCTATTCGGAACGCCAGCTGTTCGAGCAGGCCATGGATCGCATGAGCCGAGAGATCGGCGCCGTGCGCAAGTTGACGCTGACGGAAGCTGTGCAGCTGATCGAAAAGCAGCTCGCCAAGAGCCCCAAGCGGACCAAGGCCGATGCGGCCGAGGCCGAAAGCGACGAGGAAGCTGCATAAGCAGCCTCCAACGCGAATTGGAGAGGCCGGTGGAAACACCGGCCTTTTTTATCGTCTAGTCCGTCCCTCCAGAGCGGCCGCCAGCTTGGGCGCGAAATGCTCGGCCGCGTAGCCGATCGAGAGCGGCGTATAGAACCAGAGCGCAGCCGCCAGGGCGTCCTCGCCTTCGCCCGGGAACACCGAGCGGCCTTCTTTGAAGAGACGCGTGTTCGCGTAGGTGGAAATGTCTTCGATCTCCGCCTGCTTTCCATTGGGCCATACGACCACGTCGAGGCGGTCCAGCTCGTCGGCCTTTTCGGCGCTGAGATAGATCCAGCCAGCGTCGTCGGCCATCTCGTCCAGTTCCCCGGGGAAGCTGAAGCCCAGGCTCTCGAGAAACCGCGTCGGGGCGTGCTGGCTGGCCCACAAGGTAAATTGCCCGTCCCGCAGGTCGGCCATCGAGGCGGTGTGCCCGGAAAATTGCGGATACTTGGCCCGTAGGGCGGCCAGCCGGGCATCGAGATCGGCGGCGATGGCATCGGCCTTGTCGGTGGTGCCTGTCGTTGCCAGCGCGATCAGTTCGAGCTGCTCCTGCCAGGGCGCGCCGTAATCGTCGAAGCCCTGGGGCGTGGCGAGGACAGGCGCAATCTGGCTCAGCAGCTCATAGGTCGCTACATCGAGCTCGTAATAGGTCGCGACAATCAGGTCCGGGTTCTGGCTGGCTATCCATTCGAGATCGACTTCATAGCCCATCAGGACCGCCGGCTCGGCGCCCACTGTGTCCCGTGCCGCTTCAGCCCAGGGCCAGGTCGCGTAGGGTTGCTCGCCCCACCATTCGTGCACGGCAACCGGTGCCACGCCCAAGGCATAGAGGAAATCCTGGTCGTTCAGGCCCAGCGAAAGTACGCGCTGCGGCGCTTCGCTTATGGTGATCTCGCCCTTGGCGTGGGTCAGGGTTACGGGGAAAGGCTGGGAAAGAGCCGGGCTCGCCAGCACAAGCGTGGCGAGGGAAATAAGCATGGAGTGACGCATGTGAGCTCCCACGATAACAGTCGGAGCGATGTATCCCATATTACATGACTATCGCAATCATGTTAAATTCTGTGTCGTCAGGCGAAGGCGGGAAGGGCGGCGCCGGAAGCACCGCCCTTTGTGGTCAGAACTCGTCCCAATCGGCGGAGATGGCAGCGTTTCCGGCGCTGAGATAGCGCGCCACGCTGGGTGACTTGGCAATGGGTCGCGGCGCCGGCTGCGCCTTGGCCTGGGGGGCGGCTTCGTGTCCACCCAAGCGGAAGATATCGACAATCCGGTCCAGTTCGCTGGCCTGCCCCTCGGTCTGCTCGATGGCGGCGTTGGTTTCTTCCACCAGCGCTGCGTTGTGCTGGGTCATCTCGTCCATCTGCCGCACGGCGATGGCGACTTCGTCGATGGCGGAGGCCTGCTCCCGACTGTCGCGGGCGATGCCGTCCATGAGAGCGTGGCTGGAGCGCGCCATGTCCAGCATCAGGGTCAGCTTCTCGGCCGCATCGACCACCAGGCGCGAGCCGCTCGCCACTTCGCTGGCGCTCTGCTCCACCAGTTGCTTGACTTCGCGCGAGGCCTCGGCGGTGCTCTGTGCCAGGCGGCGGACTTCCACCGCCACCACCGCAAAGCCCTTGCCGGCTTCGCCGGCACGTGCCGCTTCCACCGAGGCATTGAGCGCCAGCAAGTTGGTCTGGAAGGCGATATCGTCGATCAGCCCGATAATGTTGGAGATCGAGGCCGAGGATGCGGAAATGCGTTCCATGGCCGCGGTGGTGTCGGCCATGACCTGTCCACCGTGTTCGGCTTCACGCGTCAGATCACCCGATGCCTTGCTGGCGTCGCCGGCACGCTTGGCGTTCTGCTGCACGGTGCCGGCCAGCTGTTCCATGGCGGCGGAGGTTTGTTCGATGGTTGCCGCCTGGCGCGTGGTGCGCTCGGCAAGGTCGTTGGCGCCCGACAGGATTTCTCCCGTTGCCGTCTTGAGCGTGCGTGAGGTGCCACGCAGGCGGGTGACGATTTCCGTCAGCCGGTCCGCGACTGCGTTGGTATCGTCCTTGAGACGGGCGAATGCGCCCTCGTAGTGGCCGTCGACTCGCGGTTCGAGATTGGCATGGGCCAGGGCCGACATGACCGCGCCACTTTCCTGCAGGCCGCGATCGACGGTCTCGATCAGGCCGTTGACGCTGGTGGCGATTGCCTTGAAGCCAGCGTCGTCGAAACTCTCGGAGACCCGATAAGAGAAGTCGCCCTGTCCGGCAGCGCTGACCGCGGTATGCACCTCGGTCGCGAGGCGGTCCATGACCTGCGCGCGATCGGCCAGTGCCTTGGCGCGGTCCTTTTCCTCCGCGCTCAAAGCGGCGATCTGGCGAGCGTTCTCGCGGAACACTTCGACGGCGCGTCCCATGTTGCCGATTTCGTCGCGGCGCGCGGCTTCGTCGATTGAGACGTCGAGGTTGCCTTGGGCCAGCAGCGCCATCTTCCCGGTCAGCGCCTTGACCGGGACGACGATGGCCCGGCGACCGATCAGAATGGAGAGCACCAGCCCCAGCGCGATGCCGATGCCAGCGGTCGTCACGACGATCACCAGTGCAATATTGGAGCCGGCCTCGGCTTCGGCACGCATGCTGCCCATGCGCTCGCCCGAATAGGCGCTGTAGAGCTTGACGGTGTCGGTCACCACCTTCTGGGCCGCCAGGGCCTCGTCAAGGGCCGCGGTGATACGCGTCGCATCGCCCGAAGGGGTGACTGCCAGCATGGCGTCGATCTTGCCGAAATAGCTGTCCATCACCGGCTTCACATCCGAGAGCAGACGGAGCTCCTCGGCATCGGCCGCGGCCTCGATAAGGGGGAAGCGAGCGCGCATTTCTTCGGTGCGGCGCGCGGCTTCTGCGACGAAGTCTTCGGTGCGCTCCGGCGCGCGCGCCAGCTGATAGGTCATGCGCGAGATCGCGATGATGTCCATGCGCAGGTCCATGGCTTCGCGCGCGGCTTCTTCCTTGGCACCGACGGTCAGCATGGTGTCGCGCAAACTGGTGATTTCGCGCCAGGACACGCCACCGAGCGCAAGCGCAGCGATGGCCATAACCAGAATGGTCAGAAGGAACTTATGGAGGATGGGGAGGTCTTTGAGCGACATGACAGCCTTGATCCGCTTCTGCGGGCAATTGGAGATCGGTACCGACGTCCACTTCGGCCGGGTCTGTCTAGCTTTACGTGGCTAATTTTCCGTTAGTCGACGCCTGCCCGCCAAGCGCTTCACAGTCTGAAACGACCGGAAAGGATGGCGTCCCTGACCCGTTCGAGAGCCGCATCCCGGCCAAGGCCGCCAACATCGAGCACAGACCTCTCATGC
This sequence comes from Devosia lucknowensis, assembly GCF_900177655.1. NCBI lineage: Bacteria > Pseudomonadati > Pseudomonadota > Alphaproteobacteria > Hyphomicrobiales > Devosiaceae > Devosia > Devosia lucknowensis. Next base: position 1,149,915 of record NZ_FXWK01000002.1, read on the forward strand.
GCACCGAGATCGGCGAATTCGGCATGAAGGGACGCGACCACATCGGCGTCGCTGAGGCTGTCGCCGGCGCGCAGGGTGCAGCGTGCCACCGCTTCTCCGACACTGGTCCGAAGCACCAGATAGTGCAGGGGCGTGCCGTGCGCGGCGAAGGCTTCGAGCGCCCAGGGGCGGATTACCCCATCGAGCAGCACGCAGTAGCCGTTGCGCGCATAGGTGGCCGCGACACCTGCGGCGATCTCCATGATCATTCGATTCTGCCGGTGCGCCTGCGGCAGCCACGGGTCGATCTTGCCGGTTTTGATGTAGCCCCAGAAATCGTCCGAATGCAGATGCACCTTCGGACCGCCCTGCATGTGGGCCAGTGCCTCGGCGGTCGTGGTCTTGCCCGAGCCGGGATGGCCCGAAACGATCACGATCTCGCCTTTGGGAAGATCTTTCATGTGTCCTTCACCCATTGCAGAAGATTTTCAGTGCCCAGACCGTCAACGTCATGATGAGCCTCCAAGGGCGTCCTTCATGCTCACCGTGGCGCTGCCCGGCTTGAGCGGCTTCTGTTGGCTTTCATGGGGCACCCAGCCTGCCAGCCAGATGATTTCGAGCGTGGCCCGGACGCGCCCGTCGGCATCGGCATCGCGTTCCGCGTAAGCCTGGGTGGCTGCGGCCAGAAGGGCGCGCGTCGCCATACGGCGTGGCCGGTCTGAGAGCGGATTGGATGCGCCGAGTGCCTTGAGTTCGGCCATGAGCGCAAAGGGCGTCGCATAACGCACGCGATGGGTTTCGACATCGGCCACCGGCAGGGCAAACCCGGCGCGCTGCAGGAGGGCGCCGGCGTCCCGAACCTGTGCCATGGGAGCCACGCGCGCGGACGCGCCGCCCGAGACCTGAAGGTCGGCGGTGAGGAATGCTTCGCGCAACTCGCTGAGGCTGTCGCCGCCCACGAAAGCGGCCATCAGCAGCCCATCCGGTGCGAGCAGGCGGCGCAACCGAGCCAGATGCCCCGGCACGTCGTTGACAGCCTGCAGGTGCAGCAACGTCACGATCAGGTCCTGCTGTCCCTCGGGTAGCTGGGGGAAGTCTTCGCCGCTGAACGCGTCGACGCGCTGGGCCCTCACCGGGCCGTTGGCGGTGAACAGCGTTTCGGGCAGCGTGGCCGCGTCCGGGCCGATGATGATCGCGCGTGAAAAGTCGCGCATATAGGCACTGAGGCGGTCTGCCAGGTCTTCGAGCACCAAGTCGCGTACGAAGTTTTCGCCATTCTTGCGGCGTCGCAGGTTGCGGATGATCTGGAGATCGTCGAAGAGGCGGGGCGGAGTGGTCATGGAGGGGGCTTTCGCCAAGGCCGTCTTGAGGGCAATATCGCCCTTATGGACACGGGGGCAGGGGAAGTCAAAGCGGCCGGGCAGGGATTGCGGCTGGGGCAGGGGCTGATGGGCCTCGGGCGTCAGCTGCTCGACCAGCTCTATCCGCCTGCCTGCATCGCGTGCCAGGCGCCCCTGGCTGCAAGCAATGCGCTCTGTCCATCCTGCTTTGCTGGCCTCAAACAGATTTCGATGCCGTTGTGCCCGGTTCTGGGCATTCCCTTCGATTCCGACATCGGCGCCGAGGCGCGGTCTGCCGAGGCCCTCGCCGATCCCCCGCCGTTCCAGGCCGCAAGGGCAGCGGTTCGCTATGGCGACATAGCAGGCACGCTTGTCAGCCGCCTCAAGTATGGCGACCGGCCGGAACTGGCCCAATTCTGTGCCCGGCTGATGCAGTCGGCGGGAAGCACATTATGGGAGGCGAGGCCTATCATCGTGCCGGTGCCTTTGCATGCGAGCCGCCTGCGGCTGCGTCGCTACAACCAATCGGCATTGCTTGCCTTGGAACTCGCTACGCTCACGGGGCTCCCGGTCGATGCGCACCTGGTGCGACGCCACCGCAACACGCTTCAGCAGGTCGGTCTTTCCGGGGATGGCCGCCTGCGCAATGTTCAGGGCGCCTTCTCGGTCCATCCGCGCTTCATGGAGCGGCTGCAGGGACGCCCGGTGGTGCTGGTCGACGACGTCTACACGACGGGCGCGACAGTCAAGGCGGTCACGCGGGTCCTCCAGCGCGCGGGTGCTTCCGAGGTGAACGTTCTCACCTTTGCCCGCGTTGTCATCGGCGATGAACTCCCCATATAAAGGGACACTCAATGACTTCCGGAGCCTGATGCACATGGCCAAGGTCGAAATCTACACCACCCCCACCTGTCCTTATTGTCATGCCGCCAAGGCGCTGCTGAACGACAAGGGCGTGGACTATACCGAGATCACAGTTCTCGATCCCGCGCTGCGCGAAGGCATGACGCAGCGCGCAAATGGTCGTCGTACCGTGCCGCAGATCTTTATTGGCGAGACCCATGTCGGCGGTTATGACGATATGGCCGCGCTGGACCGGCAGGGCGGTCTAGATCCGCTGCTTGCCCTGTAGGCACCCATGAAGATCGCCGCCATCCAGATGCGTTCGGGGCTCGATCCCGACGCCAATCTTGCCGCACTCAAGCCACTGCTGGCCGAGGCTGCTGAGCAGGGTGCCACCTATGCCCTGACCCCCGAAGTGACCCTGATCTTTCCCGAAAACCGGGACCAATTGCGATTGGCGGCAGCCCCTTTCGAAGGGCACAGGCATCTGGCCGAAGTCGGCGATCTTGCCCGCCAGCACGGCATGTTTGTGCACGTGGGCTCTCTCCCCATCCCGCTCGAGGATGGCCGGTTTGCCAACCGCTCCGTACTGTTCGGGCCGGATGGGCAGCAGCTCGGCACGTATGACAAGATCCACCTTTTCGATGCCGATATCGCCGGGCTCGACGCGTATCGCGAAAGTGCGACCTACAAGGGCGGCGACGAGGCGGTGGTCGCGGCGGTCGCGGATTTCCGGCTCGGCTTTTCGATCTGCTACGACATGCGCTTTCCAAGGCTCTATAATGCGCTCGCCAATGGCGGAGCGACGCTGATCGCTGTACCGGCCGCGTTCACCGTGCCGACGGGGCAGGCGCATTGGCACGTCCTGCTCCGGGCGCGCGCCATCGAGACTGGCTCCTATGTGATCGCGGCGGCGCAGGGCGGCGTGCACCAGAATGGCCGCGCGACCTATGGGCATTCGCTGGTGGTCGACCCCTGGGGACGCATCATCGCCGAGCTCAACCATGACGAACCGGGCGTGCTCGTTGTCGACATCGATGCGGCAGCGGTTGCCGAAGCTCGGCAGCGGATACCGGCACTGGCAAACGCCCGGGACTTTGCTCCGCCGGGTTTGCAGAGCTGAGGAGAGCGCCTATATGCTCTTCCAAGAGGCTCGTATCCGCCACACTACAGATCGACTACGCCCGTGATCCAGTATTCGCTTCAATGCTCGAACGGCCATCGCTACGAAGCCTGGTTCAAGAGCGCTTCGGCCTATGACGAGCAGCAGGCCCGTGGGATTGTCACCTGTGCACAGTGTGGCGACGCGCACGTCGAAAAGGCTCCAATGGCGCCCAATGTGGCGCGCACCGACAGGGATCGGGTTCCGCTGAGCGCTGCTCATCCCGATGCAGCCAAAATGCGCGACATGCTGCGGCTCTACCGCCAGAAGGTGATCAGCGAGGCCGAAAATGTCGGCGACCGCTTCGCCGACGAGGCCCGTAAGATCCATTTCGACGAAGCCGAGGCCCGCGGCATCTATGGACAGGCCACGCATGACGAAGTCGCTGGACTGATCGAGGATGGCGTCGCGTTCCTACCGCTCCCCGATGTGAGCGACGACAATTGAGCGTTTCCACCAGATCGGGGTTCGACGCCGCATTGGGCGCGCTTGGCGGCGTGACCTTTGTCGATCAGTGGGAAGCGCGTGTTGCCAAGGTCGGCGGCAAGGTGTTTTGCCTCCTCTCCGATGCGGCTCCGCACCGGATGACCCTCAAGTGCGGTGAGAACAGTTTCGATATCCTGACGGCGCTGGAGGGGATCGATCAGGCGCCTTACTTTGCCAAGCGCCAATGGGTGTCGGTGACACCAGGCGCTTTGCCCGATGACGATCTTCTGGCCTATGCCGCGCGCTCGCATGCAATCGTCGCGGCAGGCCTTACGAAAAAACTTCGGACGGAACTGGGCATAGCCTGACGTCTTACGTCCTCCGAACCCCATACTATCTCAGTGGAGACATCTGACATGACCACACTCGACGCTTCCCAGTCGGGCAGCTTTGCCATCGGCGGCGATCTCACGGTCAACCGCCTCGGTTTTGGCGCCATGCGTATTACAGGCGAGGGCATATGGGGCCCGCCGAAGGATCGAGACGAAGCCATCCGCGTGCTCAAGCGCCTGCCCGAGATCGGGGTAAACTTCATCGACACGGCCGAGAGCTACGGCCCCTACATCAGCGAAGAGCTTATCGGTGAGGCGCTGGCGCCCTATTCCCAGGGAACGATAGTTGCCACCAAGAGCGGATTGACCCGCACCGGGCCGAACGTCTGGCCGCCTTTGGGTCGACCGGAGTTCCTGCGTCAGGGCGCGCTCATGAGCCTGCGTCGACTGAAGGTAGAGAGCATCGATCTCTGGCAGCTTCACCGCATCGACCCGAAGACGCCGCGCGTCGAGCAGTTCGAGGCCATCGCCGAACTGCAGAAGGAAGGCATCATCCGCCATGCCGGCCTTTCCGAGGTCAGTGTCGAGGATATCAAGGAGGCCCAGAAGTACTTCAAAGTGGCCACGGTTCAGAACCTCTACAACTTCGCCAATCGCAAGAGCGAGGACGTGCTGGACTATTGCGAAGCGAATGGCATCGGCTTCATTCCCTGGTTCCCGCTGGCCGGCGGCGATCTCGTCGAGGGTCATGAGAAGGCGCATGAGGTGATGAACCGGCACGGCGCCAGCGGCAGCCAGATCGCTCTGGCCTGGCTTCTGCGTCGTTCGCCGGTCATGCTGCCGATCCCCGGCACGGGCAAGGTCAAGCATCTGGAGGACAATGTCGCTGCGGCTACGATCAAGCTCAGCGACGAGGATTTCGAGACGCTCGACGCCATCGGCCGCCGCTAGCGGACCAGAGTTTGCCTCGCTACCAATCCAGCGCCGCTCCCCGGACGTAGTTTCCGGGAAGCGTCAGAAGGCAAACTGAAGTGGCCAAGTCCGAAACCTCCCCCCGTCCGGTTACCCGGCGCCGCAAGTGGCGCTGGGGCTGGATCGTCCTGTTCCTGATTGTCGCGGGTGCTTGCGCCTACGCGCTGGTCGAGCGGCCCTGGGAGCCGAAGCCAAAGGCGGTTGCCACCGAAACGATCGCGCCCGCGCCGGTCACTCAGGTCCTGGCGGTCAACGGCCGGATTGCGGCACGGAAGTCAGTCACCATTCGGTCGGCCGTTTCAGCGCAGGCTCTTTCCGTCAATGCCGATGTTGGGGATGTGGTCGAGGACGGCGAAGTGCTCGTGGCCCTTGATGCCTCTGTCGTCCAGGCCCAGGTGCAACAAGCCCGCGCAGCGCTCGATGCGCAGCAGGTTAAGCAACGCCAGGCGGAAGCAACCGCCTCCCGCAGCCAGGCCCTCGGCGACAATGCCACGCGCGCCAGCCGCGAAGAGGCTGAACTGGCGCTCGCCGCGACCGTCAACGAAACCGCAAGACTGCAGGCTGCGCTGGAGCAGGTGGAACGTCAGGTCGCGCAATATTCGGTTCAGGCGCCCATGAGCGGCGTTGTGCTGTCGCGCGGCTTCGATCAAGGGCAACTTGTCGATACCCAGACCGAACTCTTCGTGATTGCCGATACGGCCGACCTCGTGGTCGAAACCGATGTCGACGAACTCTATTCCTCGCGTGTCAGCACCGGGCTCAAGGCCATGCTGAAGCCCGTTGGCGCCAGCATTGCACAGGAAGGGACCGTAACCTTCGCTGCTCCCACCGTCGATCCGTCGACCGGTGGGCGGGCCATCAAGATTACCTTCGACGATCAGGTGACCCTGCCCATCGGCCAGACGGTCAATGCCAATGTCATCGTCGATGAAGTGCCCGATGCGCTCTCGGTTCCGCGCAGCGCCATCATCACCAATGGGGCGCAGAGCCACGTACTGGTGGTGGACGGCGGCGTCGCAAGTGAACGCTCCATCGTCTTCAACGACTGGCCGGCCGAGCGTGTCATCGTCACCGAGGGCCTGTCGACGGGTGATGTCGTGATCGTCGATCCCACGGCCCTCAAGTCAGGTGACCTGGTGACGGCGGAGTAAGGCCATGATCTACGGCATCAAGATCGCATGGCGCTATCTTACCTCCAGCAAGACCCAGACCGGTCTGCTCGTCGCGGGCGTGGCCACAGGTGTCTTCGTCTTCATCTTCATGAGCGCCCTGATCGGCGGGCTCGCGATCTATCTCGTGCAGCAGACGGTTGGCGATATCGCCCATGTGACGCTCGAAGCGCCGAGCCGCGATGCCGGACTGCTGCTATCAGACGGCAGCGAGGCGCTGCTGGTTCAGCAGAAGTCGAGCGGACAGCGTGATACGCTGCGAACCGCCGATGCCTTCCTTCCCGGCGTCGAGGCCATGCCCGGGGTCAAGGCCATATCACCGCAGATCGTGGGCAATGGCTTCGTGATCAGGGGCCAGTCGCGCGCACCGGTTTCGGTTACGGGCGTCGAGGGCGACAAGGTCTCGGTCATCGCCGATATCGCCGGACGGCTGGTCGGCGGCGATACGATACTGACCAACAATACCGTCATCCTGGGTAAATCCCTCGCCGATGACCTCGGCATCAGCGTGGGACAGGTCATCCGGCTGCAGTCCGACCGCAATGTCGAACGTGCCCTCGTGATTTCGGGAATATTCGAGCTCGGCGTCGAGGCACTCGATGCGCGTGCGGCCTTCGTCAGCACGGCGACAGCGCGGACGTTGTTCGAGCTGCCGCAGGGTATCAGCCGGGTCGAAATCAAGCTGGACAACCTTGATGATGCCGATGCATTCGCCCGTCGCATTGCCGCAGAAACTGGCCTCAAAGCCACCCCCTGGACCGAAGGGAATGCGCAACTGCTCAGCGGCCTGCGCGCGCAGGCCAATTCCGGTAATCTCATCAAGGGTTTTGCGCTGGTCACGATCATCATCGGCGTCGCCAGCGCGCTGCTGCTCTCGACCTATCGCCGGCGGCCCGAAATCGGGATCATGCGGGCTTTCGGCGCCTCGCGGGCCTTCGTGGTCGGCGTCTTCGTGCTGCAGGGCACGCTGATTGGGCTGCTGGGCGGCCTTCTCGGCGCGGGGCTGGGCTATCTGGCGCTGTCACCTTTTCCCTTGCCCGAAAATGCTTCGGCTGGCGGATTGCCCATTGATGTCCGGCAAGGCGCCTATGGGCTCGCCATCACGCTCACCACCGTGGGTGCCATTCTCGCGTCGATCCTCCCGGCTCGCTCCGCTGCCCGGGTCGACCCAGTTTCCGTGATCGGCCAATGAGCACGCTCGTCGAAGTCACCGACCTCATCAAGACCTATGGTGAGGGCGAGGCCGAAACCCGCGTGCTCAAGGGCCTCGACATGGCGTTGCAAGAGGGAGACCTGGCCGCACTTCTGGGACCATCGGGGTCAGGCAAGAGCACCCTGCTGACCATTCTCGGGACGTTGATGCAGCCGACCAGCGGGCGCCATGTCATGCTTGGTGAAGACCTGACGCGGGCCAAGGACACGGCGCTCACCGAGTTCAGAAACCGCCATATCGGCTTTGTCTTTCAATTTCACCACCTTCTGCCCGACTTCACGGCGCTGGAAAACGTCATCTTCCCTACCGCCATCGCCGAGGGGCGCGAAACCGCCAAGGCCAGGTCGCGTGGTGAAGAACTGCTGGAGCGTGTCGGTCTGGGGCACCGCATGGATTTCCGGGCCACTCAGCTCTCGGGCGGGCAGAAGCAGCGCGTCGCTATTGCCCGTGCGCTGATGAACCAGCCCGAACTGGTTCTCGCCGACGAACCCACCGGCAATCTCGATCGCGAGTCGGCCGAGCAGGTGATGGAGCTGATCGGCGAAATCAATGCGCAGGAGAAAACTACCTTCCTGATCTCGACACATGACGAGAAAATCGCAGCGGCCTGTCGCCGCCAGATCAAGGTAGTGGACGGCAAGACCGTATCGAGCTGATGGCGATTTCGGGGGGTTAGGGTCGGCCCGATAGGGAGGGTGGAATCCCCGCTATCGAGCCTGACCAGTTCAGCTGTCTTGGCAGACCGCTGAGTGGCTGGGCGCGTACTAGCACCGTATGCAGGGCTTGTCACGCGTTTGTCGCAATAACGCTTTGACGCATACCGGATGGTACCGTCCTCGGGTCGAGCCCGGGGGCGGACCTGTGATGCGGTGCCCTCAGTTCCAGAGCTTGTCGATCGCGGCCGTGTCGCGCACGGCGCCCTTGGCTGCCGACGTCACCAACGCAGCGTATGCCTTAAGTGCCGTCGTCACCTTGCGCTTGCGCGGGTGTGCGGGCTTCCAGCCGAGCTTGTCCTGCTCGGCACGGCGGGCAGCCAGTTCGGCGTCCGAAACGAGCACGTTGACGGTGCGGTTAGGGATGTCGATCTCGACCATGTCACCTTCACGCACGAGGCCGATGGCGCCGCCTTCGGCCGCTTCGGGCGAAGCGTGACCGATGGACAGGCCCGATGTGCCGCCTGAGAAGCGGCCGTCCGTCAGAAGGGCGCAGGCTTTGCCCAGGCCCTTCGATTTCAGGTAGCTCGTGGGATAGAGCATTTCCTGCATGCCGGGACCGCCCTTGGGGCCTTCGTAGCGGATGACGATCACGTCTCCTTCCTTGATCTCGTTGGAGAGGATCGCCTTGACGGTGGAATCCTGGCTCTCAAAGACGCGGGCCGGGCCGGTGAACTTGAGGATCGATTCATCGACGCCGGCGGTCTTCACGATGCAGCCATCGAGCGCGATATTGCCCTTGAGGACTGCCAGTCCGCCATCTTTGGAGAAGGGGTTTTCGGCCGAGCGGATAACGCCATTGGCGCGGTCCGTGTCGAGATCGGTCCAGCGGTTGGACTGCGAGAAGGCTACAGTCGTACGCACGCCGCCGGGTGCGGCCATGTAAAAATTGCGCACGGCTTCGGAATTGGTGCGGGAGATATCCCATTTGTCGATCGCATCGCCCATGGTCGCGGCGTGGACTGTCGGTTCCTTGCGATTGATGAGACCAGCGCGATCGAGCTGGCCGAGGATGGCAAAAATTCCGCCGGCGCGGTGGACGTCTTCCATATGCACGTCGTTCTTGGCCGGAGCAACCTTGGACAGGACCGGGACGCGACGGCTGAGGGCGTCGATGTCGTCCATGGTGAAATCGACGCCGCCTTCATGGGCAGCAGCGAGGATGTGGAGCACCGTATTGGTCGAGCCGCCCATGGCGATATCGAGAGCCATGGCGTTTTCGAACGCTTGTTTCGTGGCGATCGAGCGCGGCAGCACGCTCTCGTCTTCCTGCTCGTAGTAGCGGCGGGCGAGGTCAACGATCAGGTGGCCGGCTTCCTGGAACAGGCGCTTGCGATCCGAGTGCGTCGCGAGCGTCGAGCCGTTGCCGGGCAGGCTGAGACCCAGGGCTTCGGTGAGGCAGTTCATCGAATTCGCAGTGAACATGCCAGAGCACGAACCGCATGTGGGGCAGGCGGCTTCTTCGACGGCCTGCACTTCCTCGTCGGTGTAATGATCATCGGCAGCCATCACCATGGCATCGACGAGGTCGAGCGCCTGCAGCTTGCCCTTGACGATGGCCTTGCCCGCTTCCATCGGCCCGCCGGACACGAAGACCACCGGGATGTTGAGACGCATGGCAGCGTTCAGCATGCCGGGCGTGATCTTATCGCAATTGGAGATGCAGACCATGGCGTCGGCGGTGTGGGCGTTGACCATGTATTCGACCGAGTCGGCGATGATGTCGCGGCTCGGCAGCGAATAGAGCATGCCGTCGTGGCCCATGGCGATACCGTCGTCGACGGCGATGGTGTTGAATTCCTTTGCCACACCGCCGGCTGCCTCGATCTCACGCGCCACCAACTGGCCCAGGTCCTTGAGATGCACATGGCCTGGCACGAATTGGGTGAAGCTGTTCACCACAGCGATGATCGGCTTGCCGAAATCGCCGTCCTTCATGCCGGTCGCGCGCCACAGGCCACGTGCGCCGGCCATGTTGCGACCATGAGTGGTTGTGCGGGAACGATAGACGGGCATGACCAAATCCTCGGAATGCTGCCAGTGGGGCCGGTGTGTTGCGCCTTCATTAAACCCATTCCGCACAGGCGGCAAGAATAACCGTACCGTCGGGTACGGTCAGCGGCAGGGGAAAAATTCACGATCCCGTGTCGAAATTGGCGTTCATGCTTCGTCGTTGTGATTGAGTACCGTCGCAGACACAGGAGACATCAGATGCGCTACTTTATGAGCATCATTCCACCGGCCGACCTCAAGCCCGAGGATATTTCGCAGGGATTGATGGATGCGATGAGCCCCTGGATGGAAAAGCGTCTCGCTGACGGCAAGCTGATCTCCACTGGCGGGCTGAAGTCAGCGGATGAAGGACGCCGGCTGGTCGGCCAGACCGGTGAGCCCGTGATCACCGACGGCCCCTATGCAGAGGCCAAGGAGGTCATCGGCGGCTATGCGGTATTTGAAGCTGCCGATCTCGACGGAGCGACCGAGCTGGCGCGCGAATTCATGCAGATGCATATTGAAAACGGCATACCGGGCCTCGTGCTTGAACTGCGCGAAATTGCAGGCGGCGCCAACTTCTAACTAGAACTTGTAGCGCAGTCCCACAGTCAGGGCATTCGTGCCGTCAATATTGGCAATCGTGCCAAATCCGCCGGATCGGTGCTGCAATCGCCCGAAGGCTTCCCACTGGGGATGGTCATCGTGTGACACCGCAATCTCGGGCGCGAGATAATAGAGGATGGCGGCACTTTGGCCTGCTGCCGCCGTCCGCTCGGTTTCAACGCCGATCGTATCGGTCACGGCCGAAAGGCCAAAGGTGACCGATGGCACGATGTTCATATCCCCGAGCTCGATCTCGGTGAGGCGCCCGACGAAGCCTGCCCAGGCCTCGGCAGAACTCGGCGTGCCAAGGCGCAGGCCGAGACCTGCTTCCAGGCCGAGTTGAAAGCTCTGATAGCCATAGATGAAACGCTGATAGCCGGCGCCCACGAACACATTGGATTCCAGCTCCCACCGCCAGGGCTGGATCGCATCGCTGAAATACCCTGCCGTGAGCGGGCCGCCGAATACGAAAATGCTCTCGTCCGAGGCTTCGTCTGCCTGTTCGGCGGCCACCGGCGTGGCCAGCAATCCCATAGCGCACAGGGCGATCAGCGCAAATTTTGTTTTCTTCATAGTTCGCCATCTTGCCCCAAACTGAACGGACCAATGGTCCGGGTAGCAGATGGTTCCGCTGTCACCTCATCACAATCGCCAATTTCCGATCACAAATTGCCATTGAGAATCATGGAGATGCGCAAAGCCGCAACAAATGGCAGGTTTGCGGTGTTACAGCGGTCGAAGTTCTGGTGCAGCCGCATCGAACTTTGTCTTTTCCGCGCAATTGCTACGCAACAATGCGAATGGCGCTTCGCCAAGTGACGGTGTGAAACTGCCCGTGCCCGATGATTTTAGGCCAGATAAACAACGCGAAAACAACGAAGTATATTGTGTTTAACCAAGGCGGTTTACGGGGCGAATACGCTGATTTCAGAGGCTAAGTATTAGTTCTGATTTCTGATTCTCCGATCCGCCCGATCATCATTTCACGGTGGCAGTAGCCATCGCTTCAGGGAGATGATGATGTTGTACAAGCGTATGATTGCCGCGGTGATGGTTTCGGTCGTCCTGGTTCCGGCCGTGGCTTCAGGACAGGGGCTTCTCGATGGCGTACTGGGCGGCGGCTCGGGCGGGTCGGTTCTCGGTCTGGTTGGTGGCGGCGATAGCGGTGCTTTGATCACGGTGGAGTCCGGCAATGCCGGCACATCAGGGGCCGTCAACCTCGGTCTTGGCGGCAGCCAGGGCGTGGTAACGGCCAATGTCGGCGCCAATGAACCGGTCATCGGAGCGCAGGTGCTCGGACCGCAGGGCGTGGTCGATGTCGACCTCGACCTTGGCGACGTCCGGGGCAATGTCAATGTCGGCGGGCCGAACCTGATCGACGTCAACCTCGGCCTGCCCCGCAGCGGAAATGGTGGAAACGGGGGTAATGGCGGCAATGGCGGGAATGGTGGAAACGGTACGGGCCAGAACGGCATGAACGGAACCAATGGCAACAATGGTAACGTCATTAACCGCAACGCCTCCTCGGGCGCACCCGGGATGGCCGCCTGCTCGGGATACAACACCAACCAATTGGTTTCGCTCTTCAGCAGGAGCACGACGCGCGGCTGGAACCGGGCGACCGGCATTCAGCTCGTGCCGATAAAGGTCTGCGCCGATCTTCGCCGCCAAGTGGCCGGCTGGCTCGCATCCAATCGCGACTACCACAACCTGCTCGGCGCGGTATCCCAGGATCCGCTGGTCAACGCGGCACTGAGCCGGACCCAGTACCAGCCCGGTCACGTGCTTGGCGTCGAAAAGCAGGGTTCGACACTCGTGGTCTACGTGTTCTGATCCTGCCTCCGATCGGACCCGTACGGGCCGGCCGCCTCCCCCGGGCTGCCGGCTCGTTCATTGCCGAGCAGGCCGCGCAGCAAGCACCATGTAGTTGATGGCCATGTCGGGCGACATCCGCCACTCGTCGGCGATCGGGTTGAACGTCACCCCGGTGTGGTCGATCACCCGCAGGCCGTTGCGGCGCAGTTCGGCGCCGATTTCTTCCGGCGTCAGGAATTTCTTCCAGTCATGCGTGCCACGCGGCAGCCAGCGCAGGACATATTCGGCACCGATGATGGCCAGCGCCCAGGCCCGCGCCGTGCGGTTCAGCGTGGCCGTGAACATGAGGCCGCCGGGCGACACCAGGTCGGCACAGCTTTTCATGTAGAGCGGCACATTATCGACATGCTCCACCACCTCCATATTGAGCACGACGTCGAAGCGTTCGCCCGCCGCCACCAGCGCCTCGCTGGTGGTCACCCGGTAGTCGACTGCCAGCCCGGATTTTTCGGCGTGAATGCGCGCGATGGCGATGTTGCGCTCGGCGGCGTCGACGCCGGTGACGGTCGCGCCCAGCCGGGTAAGCGGCTCGCACAGCAATCCACCGCCGCAACCGACATCGAGAATGCGGAGCCCTTCAAACGGCCGGATCGATTGGGAATCGCGGCTGAAATGCCGGATCAGGTTGTCGCGGATATAGGTCAGGCGCACCGGGTTGAATTTGTGCAGCGGCTTGAACTTGCCCTTGGGGTCCCACCACTCTTCGGCCATGGCCGTGAACTTGGCGATTTCGGCGTCGTTGACGGTGGTCTGGGTCATGGGAGGCTCCTTGCGGTGACATATGACCCAGCCAGGGTGGCGCGGGCAAGGCGCTGCCGCGTCGCATCAGAGGCCGGCCTCGAGCATGTCCCTGCGATAGACCGCCTTGTAGTTCCAGCCGCTCTGGATGCGCGGGTCCTCGGGAATCGTGTCAAAGCCGTCCGGCTGGTCGCTGAAGTAGAAGCGGTATTCGGTGCCCGACGGTGCTCGGGAAAGCGCTTCGAGAAAGGCGGTCGGCAATGCAAAGCAAGGGCCGCCGAGGCAGGTGTCGATCACCAGCTCGCCCTCGTAGCGCGTGGCGCCGTCCCACCATTCCTGCGAGCGGACCAGGTCGTATCCCTGTATCGCCACGCCTTCCTTAGGCGGATGGAGCAAGAAAGTGACGGTGCCATCGCGCATCCGGTCGGCGCCCTCGCCGAATGTCATCAGCCGCACTTCGTCGCCCATGCTGACTCCAAGCACGGCGTAGAACCGCGTCCCCATGCCGAGCGCCTCGTAGCGGCCGGGCAGGTCGAGCAGATCAAACACCGGTTCGAAGGTTGGCGTGGCGAGCTGGTCTCGGAACCAGTTCTCGCCGGGTGTAGACGATTCAATGCGTCGATAGCCGAATTGCTGTGCGATCATTTCAAAGACGATCGTATCGGTGACCCCAAGCGAGCTATCGATCAGCGACTTCAGGTAGAAGCCGCTTTCTCCATCAGCGTAAATACCAGAGGGGTCGCCGTCGCCGATAAGACCGCCTGTGCCTCCAAGGCCGCCGAGACTGCCGTCCCCAAAAATGCTGTAGCCAGTATCTCCTACATTGGCCTCATCGATCAGCGTGCGGGCCAACTGGCTGGCAGATTGAACGAAGCCGGGCCAGTTCGCCTCGCCATAGAGCGGGCTGATCATGTTTTCGTACGCCATGGCGGCATTCTGCTGTTCAGCGCTGATCTCACCAAGCTGGTAGGCGATCATCAGGTCGGCATAAACCTGAAGCGCGATTTCGCCACGCAGGGGCACGATCATGCTGGCGGTGCGCGCGGGATCCGCGCAGTCGATCTCTCCAGCTACGGCACTCGCCTCAGTATCGATGCCGTCGAGCTGGGCATAATACTGTTCGTCCGTGAGCTTGCCGGACTTGTAGGCCTCGTAGAAGGACAGTGGTTCAAGCAGCTTTTCCTCGATGGTGCCGAGGCGGTGCCGTTCGAAAAATGCTAGAAAATGGCATCTGTCGTCCAGGGCAACGGCGGTCCGAAAATCGGTGAAGGCCTGCATCTGAGCGTCTTGGGCAAAGCCGGGCGAAGAAAACAACGACAGAATAATCGACAACGTCACGACACGGCGCATGTGGCTCTGCTTCCCCGATACAGCTGCTCACAAGTCTATTGAAATAGAACGCTCGTCAATATTGCTTGCAGTGCGCGCGCGCTCCGCCGCTGCGGTCTTGCCCATTGATCGCCCACGCGCTTTGTGGCATGTCCCGCGCAACAACAAGCGTACCGCCGGGTTCGGCCCGGTCAGCGGGGAAAAGCAGTGGCCCGTATCGTCGTCAAGTTTGGCGGAACATCCGTCGCCAGTGTCGAGCGCATCCGCAATGCGGCGCGCCACGTGAAGCGCGAGGTCGAAGCCGGCAACGAAGTTGCCGTCGTGGTTTCGGCCATGTCGGGCAAAACCAATGAACTCGTGGGCTGGGTCAACGAAGCCAGCAAATTCCACGACGCGCGCGAATACGACGCGGTGGTCGCTTCGGGCGAACAGGTCACCGCCGGGCTCATGGCCATCGTGCTTTCGGAAATGGGCATCCAGTCGCGCAGCTTTGCCGGCTGGCAGGTGCCGATCCACACCGACGATGCGCACGGTGCGGCGCGGATCACAGATATCGATCCGACCGAGCTCGACAAGCGCATGGCGGATGGCTGGGTCCCCGTGATCACCGGCTTCCAGGGCGTTTCTCCGCATGGGCGCATCACGACGCTCGGGCGCGGAGGCTCGGATACCTCGGCCGTAGCGGTGGCCGCCGCCGTCAAGGCGGATCGGTGCGATATCTATACGGATGTGGACGGCGTTTACACGACCGACCCGCGCATCGTGCCCAAGGCTCGGCGCCTCACCAAGATTTCCTTCGAGGAAATGCTGGAAATGGCCTCGCTCGGCGCCAAGGTGCTGATGATCCGCTCGGTGGAAATGGCCATGGCGCACAAGGTGCGTCTCACCGTACGCTCCAGTTTCGATGACCCGGACGCGCCGCAGATCGCGCCCGACGGCACGCCCGGCGTTCCGGGCACTCTCGTCTGCGATGAGGAAGAGATCATGGAAAAGCAGATCGTTTCGGGCGTGACGCTCGCCAAGGCCGAGGCCAAGATCACCCTGCGCGACGTCAAGGACAATCCCGGTGTCGCCGCTGCCATCTTCGGGACGCTGGCCGACAAGGGCATCATCGTTGATATGATCGTGCAGAACATCGCCGATGACGGCGCCACCACAGATATAACCTTCACCGTGCCCGACAGCGAATACGACAAGGCCGTCAAGGCGCTGGAAGACAATGGCGGGCGCTTTGAATATGCGCGCCTGTCCGGCTCGAAGGGCGGGGCGAAGGTCTCGGTCGTCGGCGTGGGCATGCGCAGCCATGCCGGTGTGGCTTCCTCGATGTTCAAGGCCCTTGCCGACAAGGGCATCAATATCCAGCTGATCACGACGTCGGAAATCAAGACCTCGGTTCTGATCGATGAAGAATATGCCGAGCTTGCGGTTCGCGCTTTGCACACCTATTACGGTCTGGACAGACAGGACGCCTGATCCTTTTCGAGGGGAATAGGGCCGCGTCCTGAAACAAGGGGGGCGGCTGTGCGGGCCGCCATTGACGAGGCATGGTCACGACCATTGGCGGCCCACGGGTGCTGCTGAGGCAATTGCGCGAGACGATGGCGGAGCCGCTGGCTTCGCAGGCACGTCTCGACAAGATCGTCGACCTGATCGCCGACAATATGCGGGCCGACGTCTGCTCGTTCTACGTGCTGCGCGACGACGGCGCGCTCGAGCTGTTCGCCACCCACGGCCTCAAGGCCGAATCGGTCCACCTCACGACGCTTCGCCTCGGCGAGGGCCTGGTCGGCCTGATCGCAGCCGAAGCCGAGCCGCTTAGCCTCGACGATGCGCCCACCCATCCCGGCTTTGCCTATCGCCCGGAAACTGGCGAAGACCGGTATAATTCCTTTCTCGGGGTGCCGGTGCTGCGGGCCGGCCAGACGCTGGGCGTGCTCGTCGTGCAGAATGCCGAGCGCCGCCACTACGGCGAGGACGAGACCGAAGCGATGCTGACCACGGCCACAATCCTGGCCGAGATGATCGCTACCAGCGACTTCGACAACCTCATCAAGCCGGGGTCCGATATCGACCTCAGGCGGCCTCGCATGTTCAACGGCGTCAGCTTCACCGACGGAATCGCCCTGGGAAAAGTGGTCCTCCACGACCCGCGCGTCGTCGTGACCAATTTCATCGCCGATGACACCGATGCCGAAAAGCAGCGGCTCGACGCGGCACTCGAGACCATGCGCGTGTCGATCGATGCCATGCTCGACCATGGCGACATGGCCGGCGGCTCGGACCACCGCGAGATTCTCGAAACTTACCGCATGTTCGCCAATGACCGTGGCTGGGTGAACCGGCTCATGGAGGCGATCGACAACGGATTGTCGGCGGAAGCGGCAGTCGAGCGCGTGCAGAATGATACGCGCGCGCGCATGCTGCGCCAGACCGATCCCTACATCCGCGACCGGCTGCACGATCTCGACGATCTGGCCAATCGGCTGCTGCGGGTGCTGACCAATACCAGCCAGCCGGCGCAGCGCGAACTGCCCGATAACGCCATTCTCGTCGCCCGCAACATGGGGCCGGCGGAACTGCTCGAATACGATCGCACCAAGCTGCGGGGCGTGGTGCTGGAAGAAGGCGGCGCGACCGCGCATGTGGCCATCGTGGCGCGCTCGCTGGGCGTCGTTGCCGTGGGGCAGGCGCAGTCCATCGTCTCCATGTGCGAGACCGGCGACGACATCATCATCGATGGTTCGGCCGGGCAGGTGCATCTGCGGCCTACGCCCGAGGTCGAACAGACCTATGTCGACAAGGTGCGCATTTCGGCCAAGCGCCGGGCACACTATGCGGCGCTCAAGAAAAAACCGAGCGTCACCCGTGACGGCGTGGAGATCACGCTGCTGCACAATTCGGGGCTGGTCGCAGACCTGCCGATGCTCGACGATACCGGGGCGGCCGGGGTGGGGCTGTTCCGCACCGAGCTGCAGTTCATGATCGCCAGTCGGCTGCCGCGCCTCAGGGAACAGGCCGACCTCTACGCCGAAGCGATGGCCATCGCCGGCGACCGGCCGATCGTGTTCCGTCTGCTCGATATCGGCGGCGACAAGGTCTTGCCCTATCTTCGCGCGACGGCCGAGGAGAACCCGGCCATGGGTTACCGCTCGATCCGGCTCGGCCTCGACCGGCCCGGCCTCCTGCGCACGCAGGTGCGAGCGCTGTTGCAGGCCGCCAATGGCCGGGCGCTCAAGGTGCTGGTCCCCATGGTCACCGAGACCTTCGAGTTCGTGCTCACCCGGCAGGTGATAGACAAGGAAGTCGAGCGGATGAAGCGGGCGGGCCTGCCAGTGCCGTCGCGGCTCGAAGTGGGCGCCATGGTCGAGGTACCATCGCTGCTGTTCGAGCTCGACCAGATCCTGCCCGAAGCCGATTTCGTTTCCATCGGCTCGAACGATCTCGTCCAGTTCCTGACTGCGGCCGACCGCGCCAACCCGCGCGTTTCCAAAGCCTATGATCCCATCGCCCTGCCGCGTCTGCGAGCCATCCGGCTCGTCGTCGATGCGGCGGCGCGCCACAATGTGCCCGTCACCATGTGTGGCGAGCTTGCCGGCAAGCCCATGGAAGCGCTGGCGCTCATGGCCATCGGCATGACGCGGCTGTCCATGGGGCCGGCCTCGATCGGGCCGATCAAGGAAATGATCCTTAATCTTGATCTCAAGCCCATTCAGGACGCTGTCGCCGCGGCGCTTAGCGTCGGCGCCGACGGGCTCACGATCCGCAAATTGCTCACCCAATGGGTGGGAAAGCAGAACCTGCCGATGGGCTAGGCCGGGCAATGGCCGCTTGATGTTGGCGGTCAGCCTCATTAAACGCTCGGTGTCACCCCGGCGACGCTCGGGGTCCATGTTTTGAATTACCTGCAAGTCTGGCGTGTCGCGCCTGGATTTCGGCCAGCGCCGTAATGACTTGGTAGGTGTGACGAGGGCGTTGGCCCGCAGGAATAAACGATGCCCAGCCTGCCCCAGGACAAGCTCGATGCGCTCGAAACCCGCTTCCAGTACATCGAAGCGGCACTGTCTGGCGGCGCCAGTCCGGACGAGTTGGCCAAGCTTTCCAAGGAACATTCCGACCTCAGCGAGATCGTGGGCCAGATCACAGCCTACAAGAAGGCCCAGCGCGACCGGGCTGAAGCAGAGACGCTGCTCAAGGGCGGCGACAAGGAAATGGCCGAGATGGCCGAGGCCGAAATCGAGGCCCTCGACGAGGCTCTGGAAGGGCTCGAACAGTCCATCCGCATTCTGCTCCTGCCCAAGGACGAAGCCGACGAAAAGTCCATCATCCTCGAAATCCGCGGCGGCACCGGCGGCGATGAGGCCGCGCTGTTCGCCGGCGATCTCTTTCGCATGTACGAGCGCTATGCGGCGACCCGGGGCTGGAAGGTCACGGTCATGGAAGAGAGCCCCGGCGAAATGGGCGGCTTCAAGGAAATCATCGCCAATGTCTCGGGCAGGGGCGTTTACGCCCGCATGAAGTACGAGAGTGGCGTTCATCGCGTCCAGCGCGTTCCAGCCACCGAAGGATCGGGCCGCATTCACACGTCTGCGGCCACCGTGGCGGTGCTGCCCGAAGTCGAGGACATCGACATCGAAATCCGCAACGAGGATATCCGCATCGACACGATGCGCGCCTCGGGCGCGGGCGGGCAGCACGTCAATACGACGGACTCGGCGGTGCGTATCACCCATATCCCGACCGGCATCGTCGTGACGTCGGCGATGAAGTCGCAGCATCAGAACCGCGCGCAGGCCATGATCGTGCTGCGCTCGCGGCTCTACGAAATGCAGCGCGAGGAACGCGACAGCGCGCGTTCGGCAGAGCGCAAGGGGCAGGTGGGGTCGGGCGACCGGTCCGAGCGCATCCGCACCTATAATTTCCCCCAGGGTCGCGTCACCGATCACCGGATCAACCTCACGCTTTACAAGCTCGACAAGGTGGTGGCCGGTGAAGCGCTGGACGAGCTGATCGAAGCGCTGATCACGGAGAACCAGGCGGCGCAGCTCGCGGCCATGGAGCAGGTCAACTGAGCATGGATCCGAGCATAGGCGCGCTCTGGCGCGGCTGGCGTGACGTCCTTTCCCGTCTCGGTTTTCAAACCGCAGCGCTCGATGCCAAGCTGCTGGCCGGTCATGCTCTGGGTCTGGATGCGCTGGGCCTCGCCACGCGCGAGGGAGATGCCGTGTCGGATGCCGACGCGGCCCTGGTTGCCGCCTTGATGCAGCGCCGCATGAGTGGCGAGTCGGTCGGCCGCATCATCGGCATGCGCGAATTCTACGGATTGCCGTTTGCGCTCAGTCCAGCAACGCTCGAGCCACGCCCCGATACCGAACTGCTCGTCGATCTGGCGCTGAAGCAGTTGCCGCAAGGCGGGCATCTGCTCGATCTGGGCACCGGCAGCGGCTGCATTCCCATTGCGGTGCTGGCGAACCGCAAGGATGCGCGCGGCCTCGCAACCGATCTCAATCCCGACGCGCTGGCGATGGCACGGGCGAATGCCGAGCGGAACGGCGTGGCGGATCGGCTGGATTTTGCGCAAGGAAACTGGTTCGAGGCGTTGGCCGGGGAAGGGGCCCAACAGCCGATGCTTTTTTCTCCTTCCCCTGCTTCAGCGGGAGGCCGGGTGGGGGTGTCGGAGGATGCATTTGACCTCATCCTCTCCAATCCCCCCTATATCGCTTCATCCACCGTCGACACCCTCTCACCCGAGGTCAAGGACTTCGACCCCCGCCTGGCACTCGATGGTGGTCCCGATGGGCTTGCGCCCTATCGCATCATCGCCGCCGAGGCGAAGGCCCATCTCTCGCCCTCTGGCGTCGTGCTGGTCGAAATCGGCTACGACCAGGCGGGGGATGTCGCGGCTTTGTTCGAGCATCACGCATTTGCCGGGATTGCCGTTCACAAAGACCTCAATGGCCTTGATCGTGTGATTTCGGCGCACCACTTGAAGGACAAGTAAATCGTCCGAACGGCCACATTACAATTTGTGCTGGCCAAGCCCGGGCGAAGCGGCTAATTTAGCGATGCTGTCAATGGCGCATCATGGGCGCCGCGGCGATCACACCCGATCCAGATGTATGCAGCTGCGAAGAGCAGCGCGGTTCCGGCGATCCGGAACGACGCGAGGGACGGGACGGAACTTCCGTAGGTTGCCGCCGACCGCATTCGGTCTTCATGAAGCCAGACCAATCCCCGCACGGTGCGCAGTTATCACCGCCGGGGTCGCGGGACGGATCGGGCCAAATTGCACCGATCGACCCCATGATGTGACGCTTAACTTCTAGAGTTAGACAAAGCGACCCGATGAGACCTAACCAGAACAAGAACCGGCAGCGTGGCCGGAACGGCGGACGCAAGCATGTCAATCCGCTGTCGCGCAATTACGAAAGCAACGGCCCCGATGTGAAGGTGCGCGGCAACGCCGCCCATGTCGCCGAAAAATACCTGCAGCTGGCGCGCGATGCCCAATCTTCGGGCGACTCGGTCATGGCCGAGAATTACCTCCAGCATGCCGAGCATTATTTCCGCATCGTTTCTTCCGCCCAGCAGGCCCTGAATGGCCAGCGGGACGGACAGAACCCGGACGAAGTCGATTTCGACGACGACGCCAACGACGTCAATTCGCGCTTCTCCTCGCCCCAGCCGCAACACCAGGTTCAGCAGGGTAATGAGAACGAGATCGAATCGGCCAAGCCCGAAGTGCAGCAGCAGCCCCAACCGGCCGATGAGCCGGTCGCCGCTGCCCCGGTGGACGGCGATGCCGAGCAGGCACCGCGCAAGCCGCGCGAACGGCGTCCGCGACGCCGCCGGCCGGCTGGGGGTGAAGGTGCTGCCGATCCGGCGAGCGCCGAGCAACCCGATGTTCCGGGCCTGCCGGCTTTCCTCACTGGAAACGCTGCCGAGTAAACAGAAGCCGGGCCAAGTGCCCGGCTTTTTCGTTTTCCGAGCGCGTGCCCTGGGACCGACTTTTTGTGCCTCTCCCCTTTTGTTCGGCCCGCCAGCACTTACATAATCGGGCGAAGGAATGTGCCGATCCGGGCATTCCTCAAACGACGCTTCCGCCGCTCTCTGGCGCTTCGGGCCAGGGGACGGGCGAGACAAGGAGAGTTGCATGAATATCGAGAAGTACAGCGAACGCTCGCGCGGCTTCATCCAGAGCGCGCAGACCGCCGCGCTGGGCAAGGGGCACCAGCAGTTCAGCCCGGTGCATCTGCTCAAGGTGCTGCTTGACGACGACCAGGGCATGGCCAGCGGCCTTATCGAACGCGCCGGGGGCGACCCCAAGGCGGTTCGCGCCGGCGTCGAGGCTGCGCTCAACAAGATTCCCAAGGTTTCCGGCGATGCCGGCCAGCTTTATCTCAGCCGCGAATTGGCGCGAGTCTTCGACACAGCCGAGCAGGCCGCCCAGAAGGCCGGCGACAGCTTTGTCACGGTCGAGCGGCTGCTGCTGGCCCTCGTCATTGAAAAGGATACGGATGCCGGCAAGATTTTGGCTTCGGCCGGCGTCACGGCCCAGGGCCTCAATAGTGCCATCGAAGCCATCCGCAAGGGCCGCACCGCAGATTCCGCCTCAGCTGAAAACAGCTATGATGCGCTCAAGAAATATGCGCGCGACCTGACCCAGGATGTCCGGGAGGGAAAGCTCGATCCGGTGATCGGACGCGACGAGGAAATCCGCCGCACCATCCAGGTGCTGTCGCGCCGCACCAAGAACAATCCCGTGCTGATCGGCGAACCGGGCGTGGGCAAGACGGCGATCGCCGAGGGCCTTGCGATCCGCATGGTCAATGGCGACGTTCCCGAATCGCTCAAGAACAAGAGCCTGCTCGCACTCGACATGGGCGCCCTGATTGCCGGCGCGAAATATCGCGGCGAGTTCGAGGAGCGCCTGAAATCCGTATTGAGTGAAGTGCAGTCGGCAGAAGGGCAGATCGTGCTCTTTATCGACGAGATGCATACCCTGGTCGGTGCCGGCAAGAGCGAGGGCGCGATGGATGCGTCCAATCTCCTCAAGCCTGCCCTGGCGCGCGGTGAGCTGCACTGCGTGGGCGCGACGACGCTCGACGAGTATCGCAAGCATGTCGAGAAAGATCCGGCCCTGGCCCGGCGCTTCCAGCCGGTGTTCGTGTCCGAGCCGACTGTCGAAGACACGATCTCGATCCTGCGCGGGCTCAAGGAAAAGTACGAGCTTCACCACGGCATCCGCATCGCCGACTCCGCGCTGGTGAGTGCGGCGACGCTATCGAACCGCTACATCACTGATCGCTTCCTGCCCGACAAGGCCATCGACCTGATGGACGAAGCGGCGGCGCGGTTGCGCATGGCCGTGGATTCCAAGCCCGAGGCCCTCGACGAACTCGATCGGCGCATCATGCAGCTCAAGATCGAGCGCGAGGCGCTGAAGAAGGAAACCGACGACGGCTCGCGGACGCGGCTCGACCGGCTCGAGCAGGACCTCGCAGGCCTCGAAGAGCAGGCTCAGACTCTGTCGGCCAAATGGCTGGCGGAAAAGGAGCGCCTGCAGGGGTCAACAAAGCTCAAGGAAGAACTGGATGCTGCGCGCTCGCAGCTCGAGATCGCGCAGCGCCAGGGTGATCTGGCAAAGGCCGGCGAGCTCGCCTATGGCGTCATTCCCGATCTCGAGAAGCGGCTCAAGACCGCTGACGATCCCAATGGCGACGGCAAGCCGGACCCGTTAATGGCCAAGGAAACGGTCGAGCCCACCGATATCGCGCAGGTCGTGTCGCGCTGGACCGGCATTCCGGTCGATCGCATGATGGAAGGCGAGAAGGAAAAGCTTCTGCATATGGAGGCGACCCTTGGCGGCCGCGTCATCGGTCAGGCCGAAGCGGTGGCGGCGGTGGCCAAGGCCGTGCGGCGCTCCCGCGCGGGCCTGCAGGATCCCAATCGCCCCATCGGTTCGTTCATGTTTCTCGGACCCACGGGCGTGGGCAAGACCGAGCTGACCAAGGCCCTTGCGCAGTTCCTCTTCGACGACGAGACCGCGATGGTGCGCCTCGATATGTCGGAATTCATGGAAAAGCACTCCGTCGCTCGCCTGATCGGCGCCCCTCCGGGCTATGTCGGTTACGACGAAGGCGGGGTGCTGACCGAAGCCGTGCGGCGGCGGCCCTATCAGGTCGTGCTCTTCGACGAGATCGAAAAGGCGCATCCCGATGTCTTCAACGTCCTCCTGCAGGTGCTCGACGACGGGCGGCTGACGGACGGGCAGGGACGGACGGTCGATTTCCGCAACACAGTCATCATCCTCACGTCCAACCTCGGGGCCGAATACCTGGTCGATCTCAAGGACGGGGAGTCGGTGGAGCTGGTGCGTGGCAAGGTGCTCGACGCGGTGAAGGCGGCGTTCCGCCCGGAATTCCTCAATCGCATCGACGAAATTCTGCTGTTCCATCGCCTCGGCCGCGAGCATATGGGCAATATCGTCGACATCCAGTTCAGCCGGCTCGAAAAGCTGCTGAAGGACCGCGACATTTCCCTGGCGCTGACGCCCAAGGCCCGCGAATGGCTGGCCAATGAAGGGTACGATCCCGCCTATGGCGCGCGCCCCCTCAAGCGCGTCATCCAGCGCGCGGTGCAGGACGAGCTGGCCGAGGAAATTCTCTCCGGCGCGGTATCGGACGGGAATCGCGTGGTCGTCGATGCCGACGACAGCGGCATCGTGCTGCTGCCGGGCGCCTCCGCTTCGGCCATTGCCGCGGCCTAAGGCTCTGTTCAAACATGAAGGCCGGTCTAATGACCGGCCTTCTTCTTGTGTTCATGCCGATTCTGTAATAGAACAAAAACAGAACTTAGGTGGAGGGCGTGATGGCCGACAAGCTTGACTACATCGAGTTTCCCTCGACGGACCGTGCCGCGAGCAGTGCGTTCTTCGAGGCCGCCTTTGGCTGGGGTATCACCAGCTATGGTCCGATCTACGATGGCATCGAGGGAGCGGGGATCGATGGCGGTGTCGATGCCAGTGCCGATCGCGTCGCGACGACCATGGCCATCGTGCGCACCAGCGATCTCGATGCGGCCGAGCAGAGGGTGCTGGCGGCCGGTGGCATCATCACGCGAGCGCAATTCGATTTTCCGGGCGGGAGGCGCTTTCACTTCCGCGAGCCGGGCGGCAACGAGCTCGCCGTCTATGTTGCCCGCGACTAGTTATTGCGCCTGAGCAACCGTGACCGGGGCGGGTTCACGCGCCATGAGGTCGTTGATCTGGGCGATCGTCTGGTCGAACTCGTCCCGATACTGGGCGGCCAGAACATTGTCCTTAGGCAGTTTGACGCTGAGCGGGTCGACCAGGTTGCCGTTGATCAGGATCTCGAAATGCAGGTGCGGGCCAGTCGACTGGCCGGTCGAGCCGACATAGCCGATCACCTGGCCCTGGCGGACGCGACTGCCGGCGCCGAGGCCGTCGACAAAGCGCGACAGGTGCCCATATGCCGTCTCGTAGCCGTTCACGTGCTGAATTTCGATCTTGTTGCCGTAGCCCGACTGCCATTTGTAGTAGCTGATGACACCATCGCCGGCTGCGTAGATCGGGGTGCCGGTGCGGGCCGCGAGATCGACGCCGGTATGGAGCTTGCGGGTCTTGAAGATAGGGTGGATGCGATAGCCGAAGCGCGAACGGAGCGTACCGCCGCCTTCCAGAGGGCGACGGTTGAGGAAGCGCTTGCCGGTCTCGCCATCCGGATCGTAGAAATCGACGGTGCCATCGTCGGTGGAGAACCGGTAAAGCTCGCGCTTGCTGCCCGAGAGGTTGAGGCTCACATAGAGCAGCTCGTCCTCGCCGCCCGTGCCCGTTTCACCGGCTTCCAGGATCTCGATCGTGTCGCCCGCGGTGATGCGCTTGGTCATGTCGATATCATAGGCAAACATGCCGATAATGCGCTCGATGGTCTCGTCGCTGAGGTCGTGCTTGCGGCCCGTTTCCCAGATGGACCGGTAGACGGTGGGCAGGTTGCCCACATTGATCTGCTCGACGTCCTCGGTCGGAAATTCGACCCAGTCCGGCTGCAGGCCGACGACATACTGGCCGTTGTCGCTCAGGGCGACGGTCGCGATATGACGCTCACCGGGCGCGCCGTCGGGCCGGTAGATCGACATGCGATAGGGGACCAGGCTGTCCCCCGACTGCGACAGCGGCCCGTAAAGGATGCGCAGGCGCAGGCCCGTCGGGAGGCCGCCAGCCGGAATGAGATTGGCCAGTGTATTTTCCACCATGCCGACCTGCGCGGCGGTAAAGCCATTGCGCAGCAGGCTGTCGCGCAACGGTCCTTCCTCCCGAACGGTCAGAAAGCGTTCGGTGCGGCCCATGCCTTCACCGGATGCCTGGGTCGATTTGGGAACGACGGTGACGTTCTCGGCCACGCCGCTGACAGCGGAGGCAGAAGCGGAAAGATCCTGAACGCTTGGCGCCAGCGACGCATACGCAAGCGCCGGGATGCCGCCATCGACCGAAACGTCCGCGATCGCCATGGTGCGCACGAATTCGGCGGCACTCTGATCGGTCACGGCGCGGGTCGGCACGAAATTGGCTGGCATGCCGGACTGGCTGACGGCCACCTCGCCGTCGACATCGGTGCCATAGACGTCGGTGGCGATATCGAGCGCTGCACTGGTAATAGGCTGCGTCTTGTTCAGAATGGCCACCGGATCATAGGCTGGGACATCCGCGGAGAGTGATGTGCCCGTGGTCGCGAGGGTGGCGCGAATGCGAACGAAAGGCTGGTTGCGGATGATCTCGCGACCATCGACGGTCTGGCGGGTCGAGGCTTCAATGATTTCCTTGTCGGACCGTGTGGCGGCGACCGGGCGCAGCCGGGACGTCTTGGACGTCAGATCCGTCGCCATCTGCTGGTTGACTTTGGGGGCGGCCAGATTGAGCGCCGCATAGGCAGTAGAGAACGTGTCCTGGCCCTGGAAGGATACATAGAGCGCAGCGCCCATCAGCAGGACGCTGGTCAGGCCTGTCATAACGGTGCCGCTGAGCCAGGCGAAGCTGAGTTCGCGCCCTTGCGGGATTTCACCGTCGGTGGACTGTACGGTCAGAGCCGGGCTGTCCTCGAAACCGGTGGAATGCAGCAGTGCTACATGGCGTCGTCTTTGCGTTGCGTTCAACGCTTCATCCTTCAAACCATGGTCAGGGTCGGTTCTGCAGCCGGTCTTGGCCAGCTCTGGTGCTCACGCGCCGCGCGTAACCTACGTAGGCGCGCGCATGTTCGCAATACTTGCGCCTATCGACCACAAATGCGGCAAAACTGGGAGTCGCGGCCTTTTCCCTGCATGCCGCTGCGGGGTGCACCGAAAAGGCGGTCGCCACCAAAATCTATCCCCAGGCGCGGCAAAGCCCTTTAATCTCCGGCGCCTTGGTCGAGTTATCCACATTGCGGACTGAGCCCGAACAAGAAAAATGGCATTTTTTCATGAGGGGGCTTCCCAAGCGAAAAGCCTGCCCCTATAACCCGCCCATCGCTAAAGAGCGCGGCGCCAAACGGCGGCGAACTTGGAAGCAAACCATTGAAACGAAATGAAAATTTGGTTTCGGGTTTTCGAGTTTCGGATCAAAACGAAAAACGAAAATAGGGTGTTGACAGACGAAAACGTCTCGATTAAAACCCGCCACGCTGACGACGCCGAGCGGTTTCGCTCCCACTGTTCAGCGGATCTCTGAAAGGGCAGATATGCTGCCGGGCAACCGGATGGGGTATCTTGTTCCTTGAAGGAATACGGAAGTTTTGCTTCCAAGTGACGTTTCTGCCGGTGACGGCGATGGGTCAGCTCTTTGACATTGTGAAGAAAAGAAGAAAGAGAAACGTGGACGGCGAGGTTCTTGCGAACTGGTCTAGATGCAAATCC